>CAYOBT010000158.1:0-6229 GCA_964402205.1 uncultured Anaerolineales bacterium | reverse complement strand
GAAGCCGCCATCGTTGCCCATCCCTCATGGAATGTGCCCAGGGGGCCGTTTTGCTTGGATCCCGCCGCGATGCGGCAGCGCGCCGATGCCGCGAGCCAAGCCTTCAACGAGACCTTCTGGCTCGAGCCCCAGGGACGCTTTGCCGGCTGGATCGATGCCGATGGCCAGGCATGCGACTATGGCTTTACCTTTGTGAATCTGGAGGCCATCCACTATGGTGTGGCAGCATCCGAGCACGTTCAGCGGATTCTCTCCTGGCTGGACGGCGAACGTTTGGTGGATGGCGATACCTCCCAGGGCAAAGATATCTACCATTGGCAGTTCGCCCCGCGAACCACGACGATCCGCAACGTGGAGACCTACGGCTGGGTCTACCGCCATCCCGAGGCCATCGCCTATGGCGGGCAAGTGCAGGACGGTGGCGCTGTCCTGGGGTTCAGCTTCTACGACGTGATGGCGAGGCTGCGGGCGCGCGGTGCGGACGACGCGTGGGCCCGTTTGCGCGCGATCACAGACTGGTACGCGCGCGCCCACGCGGCCGGCGGGTATGAGGCCTACTACCAGCAGCTCGGCGAGGGCACGCTCCAAGGCGCGGGGCATGGCGGCGGGCTGGGCATCCAGCAAGAGTTCTTTGAGAGCGTGATGATCGCGCGGTTGCCTATCGAGGGCTTTGCGGGTTTCTCGCCGCTACCCGACGGGTTTGCCTTGCGGCCTCGTCTGCCCGCCGATTGGCCCGAGCTCTCTCTTGGACCGCTCCGTTGGCGACGCGTGAGCGTGGATGTTCGGATCACCCGCGAGGCCATCGAGCTGGAGCTACATGGCCAGCGCGACGAGCTCTGGACGATCCGCGTCGACGCTGCATACGATGCCGGCAACGTTCGGCGAGCCAATGGGGCATGGGTGCCGCTCGCCGGCGAGCGCGTTGGCGACGACATGGTGTTTCGTGTGCCGAGTGCAGATATCACCGGCCTACGCTTTGAGCGGGTGGATGGCTAGCTCCCGGCGATCTCTTCCGCGAGGAGACGTGACGTACGCCTGCGACCAAAGCGCTCGGCGACCCATACGCCCCCCAGGGTGAGCGCGCCGCCGATGACCTGCGATAGCATCAAGGGCTCGCCAGCGAGCAAGCCGAACCCAATGCCCACGATAGGCAACAGGTTCAAGAAGGCTGTCGCCAGCGACGCGGGCACCGTCTCCAGCGCATAGTTCCATAGGTATAGCGTGAGGGCCGTGGCGATCAGGCCGAGGTAGAGCACGGCCGCCCATGTCAGTAGCCTGGGCGTGGGAAGCCCACTGCGTAGCTCCCAGAGGGCCATGGGGGTCAGCATCAACGTGCCCGCGAGAATGGCAGCCGTGGTGTTCACGACGGCTGGCACCTGGGCATTGACACGCCGGCCCTGGATGGTGTACGCCGCCCAAACCAGCACGCAGGCCAGCATCAGCAGGTTCCCCAGAAGGGGATTGGTGCCCATGGCGTGCTGTCCCGCGGTCTGGCTCACGATGGCGGTTCCTGCAACGGCCAGGGCGATGCCTGCCCACTGAAGGGTACGGAGACGCTCTCCGAGCAGAAGAACGGCCGCGATGGCCGTCACAGCGGGGATCAAGGCCTGGATCAGCACAGCGCTGACGGCCGAGGTATGGCGCAAGGCGACGTTCTGCAAGCCATAGTAGCCAGCGATGCCCGTCAGCCCGAGGCTCAGATAGCGAGGGCGAAAGCTCATACGAAGACGATAGCCTTGGCGATGCGCTGGCGGATAGAGCGCCGCGTAGGCGATGATCATCCGCACCAGGTTCAGCGTAAAGGGGCCCATCTCGGTTAGCACACCGCGGGTGATGGTGTAGGTGGATCCCCACACGACGACGGTTACGAGGAGGGCGATGGTGCCCTTGCGTGACATGGCAATCTCCTGGCGCGTTGCATCTCGGTGGCGTAGGTGCATCGTCGAATGACCGTTGATGATAGCACAAAGGCCTGGCATTGGCGACTGGGCTCTCGCGAGAGATGGATCCGACCATGCAGGAAGGGGACACGTGATTCTGCCGCCAAACGAGGTCTTGGCCTGGTGTCGGGCGACGCTCGGCCCCGTCGAGGTCTTGGCCGATCGCAGCAAGGACCATGCCGGGCACGTCTCTGGGACGTGGCGGATGCGGCTTCGCGAAGTTCGCGGCTATCTGAAAGTCCATCAGACGCGGTCGTCGTGGCAGAACGAGGTGCACGCCTATGAGGCGTGGTCGCGGGCTTTTGCCGGCCACGCTCCGAGGCTGCTCGCTGTGCGCGACATCGAGCCGCTGGCTCTGGTGACCAACGAGCTACCGGGGCGCATCGTCGAGGGGCTGTCGCTTGCGCCCGATGAGCAGCGAGCCGTGTGGCGAGCTGCGGGCGCTGCCTTGATCCCGCTGCACGAGCTTGACGTGGGCGACTGCTTTGGGCCATGCGAGCGTGATGGCAACTGCGCCGAAGATGCCTCGCGCGACGCCCAAACCTACGTTGGCGACAGCTTGCGGCATGCCATGGCTCGCGCCGACCGAGGTGGCTATGTGACGGGGTCCGAGCTAGCCACGTTGGAGGCTGCCCTGGCGCTACTTCCCGCGTTTCAGGGGGAGCCGTCTGTGCCTTGTCATCGCGACTATTGCGCGGCCAACTGGCTGGTGAGCCCCGCGGGCAGGTGGGCTGGCGTCATCGACTTTGAGTGGTCGCATTGGGATGTTCGCGTGACCGACTTTGCGCGAGACCCCGATTGGGCTTGGGTGGTGCGGCCGGACCTGATGGATGCCTTCTGGGAAGGCTACGGCCGCGCTCTGGCGCCAGCCGAGGAGCAGCAGCTGCTAGTGAGACGGGCCCACTATGCGCTGGAAGCCGTCGTGTGGGGCCGTGACAACGCGTACCATGGGTTCGAGCGTGAGGGACATGATGCCTTGGCGCATCTGGCATCGCTGCTGAGAGCCTAACACTGGGTTGTGCAAGGAACCGGTGGCCACTACCAGTGCCGCTGCAAGAACTGCTTGACAGGCAACACTCCATGTGATAGGATCATTGCAACGGCCAATGGCCGCGAGCAAAGGCGCCCGCGGGGCGCCTTTTTGTGTACCTCGGAGGTCTGCTTTGTTGCATCGGGCAGTTGTCATTGTAGCCAAGCCTGCCAGGCCTATTCCGGCTCCCGAAAGGAGGGAGGCGGTTCTGGGGTAGACGCGCATGGCATCGCTCAAGGGTGACGGGCCAGCATTCCCAGAACGGAATGGCTGGCTTTTTTTGTACACCGATTGGTTGAAAGGGTGATCAATGTTGTTAGCATCACACAGCGAGGAGAGAACGTCATGGTGCTAGAATTTAGCGACAGAAGCAACACGCTCGAGCAGACCGAGTACGAGTACACGCTACAGGATGTGGAGGAGCCCAATTTCTACCGTCGGCTCTATCCCTACGACGAGGTCCCCAAGATCCCGTTCAACCATCGGCGCGTGCCCATGCGTCCGCCGGACGAGATCTGGATCACCGATACCACGTTCCGAGACGGTCAGCAGGCCCGCCAGCCCTACACGGTGGACCAGATCGCCCATCTCTACACCCTCATGCATCATCTGGGTGGCCCCAACGGCATGATCCGCCAGAGCGAGTTCTTTCTCTATACCGAGAAGGATCGCGCTGCGCTCGACGCTTGCCGCGAACTGGGCTTTGAGTTTCCAGAGATCACGGCTTGGATCCGCGCCCGCAAGGAGGACTTTCAGCTCGTCAAGGAGATGGGTATCGAAGAGACGGGCATCCTCGCCAGCTGCTCCGATTATCACATCTTTCGCAAGCTGCGCATGACCCGACGCCAGGCCATGGACCAGTTTCTCGGCGTGGTCAAAGAGGCCCTGTCCGTGGGCGTCCGCCCGCGCGTGCACCTGGAGGATGTCACCCGCGCCGATTTCTATGGCTTTGTGGTGCCGTTGGCTCTAGAGCTCCGTCGCCTCTCGCAAGAGAGCGGTATCCCCATCAAGCTGCGCGCTTGTGATACCCTAGGCTTTGCGGTCAGCTATCCGGGCGTGGCGCTGCCGCGGTCCGTATGTGGCATCGCCTATGGCCTCTGGCACCATGCCCGCTTCCCCGGCGAGCTCCTCGAGTGGCATGGGCACAATGACTTTCACAAAGCTGTCACCAACGCGGCCATGGCGTGGCTTTATGGTATCTCGGCTGTGAACACTACGCTCCTTGGCATTGGCGAGCGCACGGGCAACACCCCCATGGAGGCCATGGTCTTCGAATACACCGCTTTGCGCGGTACACCCAACGGCATGGACCTCACGGTGGTCAGTGAGATCGCCGACTACTATGAGAAGGAGCTGGGCTACGAGGTGCCGCCGATGACGCCGCTCGTCGGGCGCGACTTTGCCACGACGCGAGCGGGCATCCACGCCGACGGCCTGCTCAAGGACGAGGAGATCTACAACATCTTTGATACGAAAAGGATCCTCGGGCGCGGCCCACGGGTGCTCATCAACCAGACGTCCGGCGCAGCCGGCCTGCTCCACTGGATGCGCTCCCATTTCGGGGTGCCGGACGACTTCGAGTTGGACAAGCGAGACGGCCGCCTGACGCCCTTGGTGGAGTATGTGCAGCGTAGCTACGAGCAAGGCCGCGTGACCGCCTTTGGCGATCAAGAGCTAGAGAGTGTGATGGCCAACCTCACGCCAGAGCTTTTTGATCACCTCAAGCGTATGCGTCAGGAAAAGACCAAAGAGTAGGACCCAGCGCCTGACGCTTTCATCAGGCGGGAATCGTAAGAGAGGACCTTGAGGGGTCCTCTCTTTTGTGCTAATCTGCTGCCGTTCTGCTAGATAGCTGCGTCCGCCGTATGCGGATGATCGGGAGGCCACGATGGGCAAGCGACCGTATGGGCTTTGGAAGAGCGATCTGACGCCGGCCATGAGGGCCGAGGAGCTTCGTCTCTCGGATGTTGGGTGGGATCCCAAGGGCGAGCGGCTATTGTGGGTGGAGGGCCGCTCTGGCAAGAATGTGCTGGTGATGGGCACCGATGGCGCCGCCCCGTGCGATCTCACGGTGCAGCGCTCGGCTCGCGGCGAGGTCGGTTACGGTGGCGGCGCTATGGCCGCTCTTGGGGATGGGGCGGTGTTCCCCTCGGAGGGGCGCCTCTATCGGGTTCCCTACGACCATGGACGCCCCAAAGCCCTGACGCCTCGCTATGGCTCGGTGGCCTCGCCTGCGCCGTCGCCCGACGGACGTTGGCTCGCGTATGTCCACTCGGATGGCTCGGAGGACCTGCTGGCCATCGTGGACGTTGAGGGCGAACGATGGCCGCAGAAGCTGGCCACAGGCGCCGATTTCTACATGGCGCCTACCTGGCATCCTGGCAAGCGCCATCTCGCCTGGGTCGAGTGGGATCATCCCAACATGCCCTGGGATGGCACGCGGTTGGTGCTGGCTACCGTGGCCATGAACGGCGCGGCTCCCAGCGTGCAGGAACGCGCTGTGGTCGCCGGCGACGACGATACGTCCGCCACCGAACCATCTTTCTCGCCCGATGGGCGCTGGCTAGCGTACGTCTGCGACGCGGAGGGGTGGGATGATCTCTATGTGCGCGACTTCGATACCGGCGATACGCGTCGTTTGACCCAGGGGGACGCCGACTATGGACAGCCCGCTTGGGCGCAGGGGATGCGGAGCTATGCTTGGGCGGCGGATGGCAGCGCGCTGTATGCGGTGCGGCGCGGTGGGACCCAAGACACCCTGTGGCGCGTGCCCTTGGATGGTTCCGAGCCCGCTCCCGTGGCGGCTCTGAGCGCGTGCGATCACGTGCAACAGCCCACGATCAGCGCGGCGGGGCGCCTGGCCTGCATCGGCTCGGCGCACAAGGTTGGCGCACGCGTCCTCGTGTGGGATCCTGAGGACGACACTGTGCAGGTACGGGCACGAGCAACGGCGGAGCGGCTGGATCCTGCCAGGTTGGCTGAGCCCAGGCTCCTGACGTGGCGCGGCGACGATGGCGAGGACGTCCATGGCCTTCTCTACGCCCGCTCTGCCGACCGGCTGTACGGCGAAGTAGTTCGACCGCTCAAGCGCCCTGTATCTGGCCGGGCCTATCACTTCCACGAGACCTCCGGCGAAGAAACCATCTTCTTCTTTTGAGCGGTATTCCTCCTGAGACAACTGGCCCAGGTAGCCGAGTACATGGCATGCACTCTCGCCAAAGGGATAATACCTCTTGGAAGAAGAGAGGACCTTGACACC
>CAYOBT010000157.1:2866-6255 GCA_964402205.1 uncultured Anaerolineales bacterium | reverse complement strand
TCTTGGAGTCCCAAGCGATGCACGCCGCGCAAGCATACGGCGAGGGGCTCGGCCAGTACCGCCAGGTGCCACGGCACATCCTCGACGCCGTGCAGCCGCGCGGCTTCCGTCACAAAGAACTGGGCATAGCCGCCGGGCCGCTCGAACCCCACCTCGATGCCCGGCGCCAGGATATTGTCGCCCACGCACCGCAGCCCCACCAGGCGGGGATCCACGTCGGGTCCAACGGCCTCGACGGTGCCGGCCCACTCGTGGCCGGGAATGGCCGGGTAGCCCGTCCGCTCCCAGCCCGCCAGCATCTGGAGATCGGTGGCGCAGATGCCAACGGCGCCCGTACGGATCAGCACCTCGCCGGATCCGGGCTGGGGCGTCGGCAGTTCGCGGAGCTCTAGCCTGTTCGGGCGCGTGGTGACCAGCGCGCGCATGGTAACCTCCCCTAATGCAAGCTACACAGACGTTAGTATACCCAGACAAAGGTAGCTCGTCACGGCCAGCCAAGGGCGAGAGAGCGTGCCGTCACGCTCAAGACACGGGCGGCAAACGCCTTGAAACCCTTGACGGAGGCTTCACGGGGCCCTATACTCGAACTGGATGGGACTGGGTTCGTCCTGGCACAATCGCCCCTCACGATAGCTCGGTCTGCGGTCGCTCCGGCGGCCAGAAAGGCGCAGGGTGCTCCCCTTGGAGAGGCGTGTCGTCGAGAACGCTCGCTGGGTCGAGGTCATTGCGGCGTTGCAGCGACTCGACAGCGCCGTCAAGGTCCGCGCGGCGCAGTTGGCGGCTGCCCCACAAGCCGAGCACGATCTGCGCGGCCTCTATATCTCGGAGCAAGAGTTCGCCCAGCTCGTATCCGAGCCGTTGACCCCACCGGCCGACGTCAGCGGTGCGTCCAAGCCCACGGCCTGGCAACGCCTGCAGGCAGCCCTGAAGCCAAGCCCCTTTGAGCGCGATGTGCTGCTCCTGTGCCTGGCGTTGGAGCTCGATCGCGGCTATGAGCGCATCTTTGCCTACCTCCACGACGACGTCACGGCGCGCCAGCCCACCGTTGGCTTGGCGCTGGACCTTTTGTGCGACTCGCCCGCCGAGCGCATCGCGGCACGACGCACCTTGGCGCCGCGCGCTCCACTGCGGGATTGGGGCTTGATCCGCCTGCTGCCCGGCCGCGACGATGCCGCCAGCCTGCTGGCGCGTCCCATGGCCCTGGCGTCAGGCGTCGCTGCGGCGCTGCTCGAGGGGAATGGCCTGCCCCGATGGCTCGACCTATCGACGCCTGACACGGCGATCCCGGCGAGCACCTTGCCGTCGGAGCCACGCCGCGTCATCGAGCAGGTCGGGGCGCAGTCGCCGGACGGCCTGTGGATCCACCTGATCTCCGATGACGAGGGCGAGTCCCTCCTGTGCGCGCAGGCGTTGGCCACCCGTTGGGGCCTGCCCCTGCTGCGGGTGGACGCGCCGCATCTTCCCGAACGCGCGACGATCCTGCGACGCGCCGCACGCGATGCGCTGTTGATAGGCGCGGCGCTCTGTGTGCCCCACGCGGCCTTGGAGGCCCACCCGCCCGAGGCATGGGCCGATGCCGTGCGCGGGCTGCCCTTGCCCATCCTCTGGGGCGACGCGCCGGCCAACGCGAGGGGCACGCCGGCGGCTCCCTGGCCACCCCTTGAGGCGCCGGGTCGCCAGGTGATCCGCCTGGAGATCGCGAGCCCCTCCTTTGAGAGGCGCCGGCACCTCTGGGGCGAGAGCTTGCGCGACGCCGCCGACCATGGCCTCGACTTGGACGCCGTGGCCGGCCGCTATCGCCTGAGCCGCGACCAGATCGCGCGAGCGGCGCAGGTGGCCCAGGACGCCGCCCGTCAGCGCCATGGCGACGATGGCCACGTCGCCATGGACGACCTGTTCGCCGCGGCCCGCGCCGTCAGCAGCCCCGATCTTGGCTCCTATGCGCAGCGCATCCCGCCGCGGCACACATGGCACGACATCGTCCTGCCAGAGGACCAGCTCGCCCAGCTCCACGAGCTCTGCGACCAGTTCCGCTATCGCCACGTGGTCTATGACGCCTGGTCCATGGGCGGCCGCAGCCAGCTCGGGCGAGGTCTCTCGGTGCTATTCGCTGGACCCTCGGGCACCGGCAAGACCCTGGCCGCCGAGGTGATCGCCCGCGAGCTCCAGCTCGACCTGTTCAAGATCGACCTATCTGGCATCGTCAGCAAGTATGTCGGCGAGACGGAAAAGAACCTGGAGCGCATTTTCGCCCAGGCCCGCCATGCCAACGCCATCCTGCTCTTTGACGAGGCCGACGCGCTCTTTGGCAAGCGCTCCGAGACCAAGGACGCCCACGACCGCTATGCCAACATCGAGATCAGCTACCTCCTGCAAAAGGTGGAAGAGTACGACGGCGTGGTGATCCTAACCAGCAACCTGCAGCAGAACCTGGACGAGGCCTTTTTGCGGCGGCTGCATTTCGTCGTCGCGTTTCCCATGCCGGACGAACCCGCTCGCCAGCGCATCTGGGCGCAGCATCTGCCAGACAGCTTGCCTCGCGCTGCCAACCTGGACGCCTCCGATCTGGCCGGGCGCTGGAAGTTCTCGGGTGGGAGCATCCGCAACGTTGCCCTCAGCGCGGCATTCCTGGCGGCTCGCGATGGCGAGGTGCTGACCCACACGCATCTGCTGTGGGCAGCGCGGCGCGAATTCCAGAAGCTGGGCAAGCTGGTGGACGAGCGCCTCTTTGCGCCGGATGAGCCCGGCGCATCCTAGGGGGACCCATGGCGCAACGCTTGGAACGAACCCTCTTGAGCAGACTGCTCCGCAGGGGTGGACCCAACGCCCTGCGTCGAGCGCAGTCGCACGCATCGCAGCGCGCCGAGTCCTCGTTGCAGGCGCTGCGGCGTCGGCTTCCGCCCATGGCCCAGCGAGCCGCTCGACGCCTGCCCAACAGCGCGGTCCGTCGCATCGCCAGCAAGGATGCGTTCGCCGTCGACGACGAGTTCCAGCAGGACCTAGAGGCCCAGCGGGGCAAGGGCCGTCCCCTGGAGGCATCGGTCGCCAACAGCATGGGCAGCAGCCTGGGAGCCGACGTCTCGGGCGTGCGCATCCATGCCGACGAGACCGCGGATCGCATGGCGGACTCGATCAGCGCGCGGGCCTTTGCCCAGGGCAACGACCTGTTTTTCGCACACGGCGAGTTCGACCCCCACAGCGAGAGCGGCCGCTATACCCTGGCCCACGAGCTGGCCCACGCCACCGATACCGAGGACCGCCCCACCAGCGCGTCCGCGGGCAAGACGGTGGTGGGCGCCGCCAACGATCCCGCCGAGGCACGCGCCGACGCCGCGGCCCAGTCCGCCGTTTCGGCACTGCGCCGCCAAGAGATGCCCGAGGAAGAGGAG
>CAYOBT010000157.1:0-2766 GCA_964402205.1 uncultured Anaerolineales bacterium | reverse complement strand
CCCTGCGCCGCCAAGAGATGCCCGAGGAAGAGGAGATCCAGGCCCTGCGCCGCCAGGAAGAAGAGGAGCTGGAGCCCCTCCGACGGCGGGTGACGGTGGACGTGCTCTCGCAGTCGGCCACCGAGGGGGCCATCGCAGCCATGACCACCGTCGAGCTTCGCGAGCAGATCGGCTCGCTGGCATTCCTGCCAGAGCTGTCGGGACCCCAGCGCGAGAACCTGGAAAGGATGCAGGGCGAGCTCACCCGCCGCGAGGGCGAGCTCGATGCCGCCACCGTCCAGGAGCTGGATCGCCAGTGCGACCGTGAGCTGGGTCGGTTGCGCTTCTGGCTGAGCTCCACCGGCGGCTTGCCGCTGCAGACGTTGCGCGCCTATGACGGCGCCGTGGGCAACTTTGTGGACGCCACCGAGGCCACCAGCGCGGGCGGCGTCCAGTTCTCGGACGTTTTCGGTGTGGTACTGGCGCTGGTGCCCGGCGTGGGCCCCGTCGCCAAGTGGGTGGGCGACCAAGCCATGCGCGCCGCCCTGGTCGCGGCGGCTCAGGCGGCCGCAGGAGCCGCGGCCTCGCGCGTCCCCGCGTTGACGGAAGAGGCCCGTGGGCGCGAGGAGCGATCCGCGCGTCTGGACTTTGCCGCCGGCGTGCGCGCCGAGAGCGCGACCCTGGCCGACACCCTCGCTCGCAACGCCGATGGCGCCTTGACTGCCTATGAGAATGCCGTCGATGCGGCGTATCGCGGCAACAATGCCGACGGCCTCCGCAGCCTCCTGGTGACGCTGCAGCACGAGAACGACGAGCTGCGCTCGGTGGACCCGGCCCAATACAACGAGCTCAGCCGCCGATTTGAGATCGACCTCTACCGGCGCCACTATAGCACGCGCGCGTATATCCACATCTACAGGAGCGACATGTGGGGCGTTCACTCGCGCGAGGTGATGGGCATCCCCGATGACGTCGAGGCGGCGCTACGAGGCAGGCTGCAAGCTGCGGAAAGCATGTTGGCGCTTGCCCGAGCGTGGGGACTGCCAGAGCGCGTCACAGAGACCAGCGGCGGGCGCTTCTAGGCTCTATGACCATGTGCGTGATGGACGAGAGCGAGAGACCATGATCAACGACCTGGACGCGAATAGCTGCAAACGGACCATGACCCGCGCCCAGAACCAGGCGCGGCGCCGGACGCTTGACACCGAGCGACAGAAACGGCACGATGGCGTTGTCGCGCGGGATATCTGCGTCGCCACCGTTATCCAGACTGGCAACCTGCGTCGCCTGCCCCATCGCTCCGATAGCTAAGAGCGAGGCACAAGAGCCCGTGTGGATGCCTAGCGACCGCAACCATCAAGATACACGTCTCGCTGGTGATCCCGGATACCCCGGCTCACGAGCATCCTACCCACACATCACAGGGGGATCCATGTCGCATCGGTTGGAGCGAGCAACCCGTCAGCCCAAGGAGGAGAGGACCCGCCGCACCGCGCGTCGCCGTCGGCCCACGGTCGCGCAACAACGGGACACGGCCGTGCACCCGACGGTACGCCGACAGTTGCCGCCCATGGCGCGTTCGGTCCGCCGCCGCCTTCCCAACAGCACGCTCCGTCGCGTGGCAGCGGCTGAGGATGCCTTTGCCACCAACGACTCCTTCGTGCGGGACCTTGCCTCGCAGCGCGGGGGCGGCCAGAGCCTCGACGCCGACCTCGCCGACGCCATGGGGAGCTCGTTGGGGAGCGACGTGTCGCGCGTCCGCATCCACGCAGATGACGCCGCGGACCGCCTGGCCACGTCCATCCAAGCTCGAGCGTTTACGGCCCCACGCGCCGCGTCGGGCGACGATATCTACTTTGCCCAGGGCGAGTTCGATCCGGGCAGCGAGGCCGGCCTCCTCACCCTGGCGCACGAGCTGGCGCACGTCACGGACACCCAGGACACGGCGACGGCCGCGCCAGGCGGTGGCCTGACGGTCGGCGCTGCTCACGATCCCGCCGAGGCCCGCGCCGACGCCGCCGCTCGGTCCACCGTGTCTGCGCTTCGGCGCGCCCAGCCGCAGCGTGCGCCGGTAAGCGATGCATCCGCGACGACGACCGTCAGGCGCCAGGATGCTGCCGAAGAGCAGCTCGACGAGGAGCCAGCGGTGCTTGCCCCCATCCGACGCGAGGACGGCGACTCCGAAGACGTCCGCGAAGACGCTCCGGCCGTAGAGGCCGAGGAACAGGCAGCCGAGACAGAGGTCGCCGACGAAGAAGGAATGACCTTCTCCGAGATGGTGGCCGAGGCCGTGGTCTCTAGTCCCGCCCTGATGGCCACGCAGACCGATCGGGCGGTCCAGCAGATCCAGCCGCTGCTCACGAGCATGGAGGAGCACAGCCTGCATTTCGACCGTACGCATGACGTTTATTGGGGCTTTGCTAGGCTCGGCAACGATCTGCGCGAGATGCCCGAAGGCGCCGAGACCACCGAGGCACATCGCAACAGGTTCGCGGAGCTGGCGCAAGCGTGGACCGCCATCCAGGACGATATGGCCGCCGCCAACGAGAGGTCCGCGCGCCGCGCCCTAGCCGAGGCCCGCGCGGCCGCCCAGGCGCTCCAGGTGGAGATGACCTACGCTTACCGCGACGTGTACGCCGCCGGCCAGGACCCCAGCTCGGTGCAGCTCGGCTCGGCCACGCTGCGCACGATCGCGGACCGCACGCGCATTCTGCTTCAGGCCATCAACCAGGCCGATGCCAGCATGTCCGGGCGATCGGTCACGCCGCTGATTCCCGTGCTCACGCG
>CAYOBT010000156.1:0-6263 GCA_964402205.1 uncultured Anaerolineales bacterium | reverse complement strand
GCCAGATGCCGTCGGCGGCGTAGGCATACGCGAAATAGACCTTGCCTTCCTCGGCCCAGAAACGGGGTTGCCGTAACAGCAGCGGGGCTCGCAAAGCCATGATGACGCAGGCGGTCACGAGCACGGTGGATCGCAGAAGATGCGGCCCCCGGGCTTTCTGAGAGATGCTGCGCGAGGCACTGCGTGACGTCACGTGCCACCTCCAAGCCGATGGACAGGTGTCATGCTGGAAGGGTGTCTACGGGTCCATGGTACTGGCAGGCACGAGCGCTGGCAACCACGGGGCGCCCGCCGGTCTCGCGGATCGGAGACGGCCGTGCCGTGGAACCCCGGCTGTACCTCGTGCGTCCCTAAGATGGCGTTTTGAAGAGGCCTCGCCGAGAGGCCTTGCAGATTCTGTAGGAGGCGACATCATGGCACGATGGACAGACCACTTGATTCTCACGACGCTCATCGCAGTGCTGGTGACGGCCTGCGCGGGTCCTACGACTGCGTTGCCGACGACGGTGCCAGAAAGGCCATCGTCAACGACTACTGCGGTGCCGGCGACCGCGTCGCCGAGGGCAGTGCCACCAACGGTCACTCCCATGCCTACGAACAAGCCCGAGCCTACCCAGGAGCTTGCCACGGAGAGTGGCTCGCCCGCTGGTTGGGGACCCGCGCAGACTAGGGAGATCCTCGCGCTAGGGCTGCGGTTCGACTTGCCCGAGAGTTTTCAGGGCCTGCCCAGCGACTTGGACGGTCAGATGGCCTACAGGTCTCCTGACCTGCCGGATGTCCAGGTGGGCGTGATGTGGCGCGATCTGGAGCCGCCCATGGAGCCCGAGGCAGCGTTGCTGCCCACGCCTTCCCGTGTACTGGCTTCGGACCCCATCGACACAGCCTGGGGCAGCGGTCGCGTGATCACGCTGGAGCTCTTGGGCATGGCCGACGAGGGTCATGAGGCCCCGGTGGTCGGTGTGGCGCGGCATGTGCTGCTGGTGAGGACCGACGTGCCTGGACGGCGAGCGGTGGATTTCTACCTACGCGTCCCGGGAGAGAAGCAGCTCGAGGCCTATGCCGGGCTGCTCGATGGTATGCTAGAGAGCGCTACCTTTGACGAGGACTAGCGAGCCAAAGCAGCTGGTACCGGCGGGCACCAACCGACCGCGGACGGCCCGCGGGGACGCCGTCCGCGGCCTAGAGGCGCATTCCGATGTGCGTTCGTTTGCCCTCTATTTCTCCCTAGAGCGTCGGCACACTCTCCAGCAACGCGGTCATCAACGCCACGCACGCATCCACATCGTCCATGTCTACCATCTCGGATTGGGTGTGCACATAGCGCGTCGGGATCGAGAGGCATCCCGACGGCACGCCGGCGCGGCTGGTCTGAATGGCCCTAGCGTCGGTGGTGCCTCGGTCCAGCACCTCGAGCTGGTACGTGATGTCTCGCTCCTCGGCCGTAGCAACCATCCAGTCCTTGACCCCGGGATGGCTGATCATGCCCGAATCTAGCACCTTGATGGCCGCACCCTTGCCCAAAGACACGGACTTGGGCTTGGCTTCGGGATAGTCGCCTGTCGGCGTGACGTCCACGGCGATGGCCACGTCGGGCTCGACGCCAAAGGCCGAGACGACAGCGCCACGGGTGCCTACTTCCTCCTGCGTCGTAAAGACCAAGTACAGATCGTTGGGTGTATCGGAGAGCGCCTTGGCGGCTGCAATGACCACGGCGCAGCCGACGCGATCATCCATCGACTTGGCCACGAGGCGGTTGCCGAGGTCGGCCATAGGCTGCACGAACCCGCCCACGTCACCTACCTGGACGGGAGAATCTGCCTTGGAAGTCGCGCCGACGTCCACGAACAGCTTGTCCCAGGTGCCGTCGGCCTTGGCTTCCATGCCATCCTCGTGGCCGATGACGCCCATCGCTGCGTCGGCGCCGCTGCGAAATCGCACACGAGATCCCACCGGCGTGCCGGGCAGGATCCCGCCCACCCGCGCGAATCGGAGATATCCGTTCTCGTCCACGTGGGTGATGATGAGGCCGATCTCGTCCATGTGCGCCGCGACCATGATGCGCTTGCCGCCGCCGCTTCCCTTTTTGTGGGCGATCAGATTGCCCATGGCGTCCACGCGCATGTCGTCCACGGCATCGGCAAGCTCGCTCTCGATGAGCGCGCGCACCTCGTCCTCAGCGCCCGACGGTCCGTATGCCTCCACAAGCCGCTTGATGAGGTCCTTCATCGTGTCACGCCTCCTTGCAGGGTCTCTAGCGCGGCGCGCATCAGCGCTACCGTCGCCTCATAGTCAGCCAGACTGATCATGCCAACGGGTCCATGGATATAGCGTGCCGGCACGGCCACGGTGACCGCAGGTGCGCCTTCGCCTGCTAGATGCATGGCGCCCGAGTCGGTACCGCCCGCCACCGCCCGCTTGAACTGGTAGGGCAGCGATCGGGCCTCGGCGGTGCGCACCAGGTGATTCACCAGACGCCGATCGGCAATGAAGGAGCGGTCCATGAGCGTGATGGCGGGGCCATCGCCCAGCACGGTGACGGGGCTGATATCCTCGTCTTTGGGGAGATCGTCGCAGATGGTTCCCTCGAGGGCAAAGGCGACGTCGGGCTCGATGCCCTGAGCGGCCACGGTGGCGCCTCGCAGGCCAACCTCCTCCTGGGCTGTGAACACGGCGTACAGGTGGAACGGATAGTCGCTCTGGACCAACTGGGCCAAGACGGCGCAGCCGACGCGATCGTCAAAGGCCTTGCCCATGGCGGTCCTGAGCCCCGTCTCGTCGAGGATTTGGAAGCGCGTGTCGAACCCGGCATAGTCACCAGGGCTGACGAGGGCTGCCGCGGCGTCCTTGTCTTTGGCGCCGATGTCGATAGTAAGCTCGTTCATCGCGAGAACCTTCTTGCGATCCTCGGCCTTGGTCAGGTGGATCGGGCGCGCGCCGATGACGCCAGGGACCGCGTTTTCGCCGATGACGACGCGCTTGGCGACTAGGATCCTTGGGTCGATGCCGCCCACCGCGCCGAATCGCAACGAGCCGTCCTCGTTGATGTGGGTGATCATCAGGCCAATCTCGTCCATGTGAGCGGCCACCATCACCTTCCGCGGCCAGGCCTGGGGGTCTATGTCGCTCTCGGGAGCTTTGTGACAGATGAGGTTGCCGAGAGCGTCGACGCGGATGTCGTCACAATGCGGAGTGACTTTGTCGCGCAGGATATCGCGCACGGCCCCCTCGTTGCCTGAGAGACCAATGGCGTCAGTGAGTCGTTGCAGCAGGTCAATCATGCGCTCACCTCCTTCAGGCCGAGCTCGCCAGCGGCTGCCTCATCGAGGCTAGCGGCAAAGGCGGCCAACAGCCTAGCCGTGCGCTGCACGTCTGCCACGGTGAGGAGCTCGACGGCGGTGTGCATATAGCGCAACGGAATCGATAGCAGTCCCGTCGGCGCGCCGCTGCGGGCCACCTGGATGGCCCAAGCATCGGTGCCAGATCGCCCTGGGATGAACTCCTGCTGGTAGGGGATCTCCCACTCGTCCGCCACGTCCCGCAGCCGACGCCCCATCACGGGATGGACGTTGGGGCCAAAGGCGATGGCGGGTCCCGCGTCAAAGGCGACGGATTCGTGCTCTTCGACGCCCTGCTGTTTGGCAAAGCCGACGTCGATGGCCACGGCAGCGTCGGGGGCCACGCCATAGCCGGCAGACGTCGCGCCGCGCAAGCCGCGTTCCTCCTGTGAGGTGGCCACTGCCACCAGATCCCATGCGTGCTCCATGTGCGAGAGCTGGTCCACGGCCAGCATCATGGCGGCGACGCCGGCGCGGTCATCCATCGCCTTGGAGGCGACGGCACCATTGGCCAGCTCGACGAAATCGCCCTTGATGGAGACCATGTCGCCGATGGTGACGAGCTCGCTAAGGGCCTCGGCACTCAGGCCGGTGTCCACATAGAGCTCGTCAAAGGGGACCGGCTTTTTTCGGTCCTCCTCAGAGAGAACGTGGGGAGGTCTGCTGCCGAGGATGCCCGGAAGCTGGCGCTTGCCCCGCACGATGACCTGTTGCCCCAGCACGGTGCGCGGATCGACGCCGCCCACGGGCGTCACCTGCAGCATGGCCTCGCGCTGGCCCATGACAGCGAGGCCGATCTCATCGATGTGGGCGGCGAACATCAACCGTCGTCGCGGGGCATCGGTGGCGTTGCCGTTCTTGATAGCGATGACGCTCCCCAGGGCATCGACGCGTATCTCATCCACGAGTGGAGCCAGTCCTTCCTGGACGATGGCGCGGGCCTCGTCCTCATAGCCAGAGACGCCGTGCGCCTGCGTAAGGCGCTCGAGCAATGCCTTTGCGTCCATAGAATCCATCCTTTCCGAGGGCTGTCAGGGCGCAGGTCGAGGCGTGATGGTGGGGAACAGGGTCGCCGTCGGCGTCGGCGAAGGCTCGGCGGTGACGACGCTAGGGGGCGACCCCAGGGGCATGATAGTGGGAAGCGGCTCAAGGTAGCGTGCGCGCAGGAAGAGCGCGATGAGCCCCAAGGCATAGAGTAACCCGATCAGCAAGCCACCGCCCACGGCCATGACCAAGCGTGCCCTATCGCGATCGGGCATGCTGCGGAGACGTCGCCACCATCCCGGCATCAGCTGCCCTGCCCCTCCCATACACCAAGAAGAGGGATGCCGACGCATCCCTCCAAAGGTGATCACGCTTGCCTAGATCGCATCCAACGTTTCTCGCAGGGCATCGCGTGCAGCCACGAGGTACTCGAGCTGCAGCAATGCGCTCCAACGTCCTTTGTCATTCGGGCCTACCGACCAACTCCAGCCGCTAGGCTCTACTTCGGGATCAACACCTAGCTCGTTGCCTAGCAAATGGATCTGAAGCCCGACTGCTCGCAACTGACGTTCCAGATAGGCGCGGCGCTGTGGTGGGGATAGCCGCTCAACGTCACTACCCCGCATCGAGGTCATTGCGAGCAGGTGGTTGTAGGCGTACCGCTTGGCCCCTCTTGCCATGGTGCAACCTCCGCTGCCTTTGTCCGAGACTATACTCGGGCGCCGGTAGGGTGTCAATCAAAGATTGCCGGCGGGATCGGGGCTTGCTAGAAGCACCCGATCTGGCAGCGACGGAGCTTGAGCCCCATCGCCTCGATGATATTGGCCATCCCGAGCCGCGGGTACCGGAAGCGGTCAGCCAACGCCCACACATCGGCGCAGGCGATGTTGCCATTCCAACTCAGCTCTAGCACAGCCGTCTCAATCTCTGGCGGAACATTCGCAGCGGGGAGCACGATCCTATGCTTGCCCTCGGCCTTTGAGCCATAGCCGAACACGCCCAGTTGACACCGGTAGAACCGAAGACTCGTCGCGCGGTTCACGGCCTTGCCGACCTCTAGCGGCGAAATGCCCATCTCCTCAGCAATGGCGTGGGCATCCTCGCAGGCAACCTGGCCGTCCGCGGCACGTGCTTGCGCCTCACGGATGATCTCCTCGCGCATGGTCCCTCCTCCTCTAGCATCTTCTGCCTCGATTGTAGGCGGCTCGACTGACTGTGCAAGACCCTCCCACGCTTGGCGGACGGGCGCGGCTCACCTACAATGCGGCATCGCGATCATCCAAGAGTCCGATGAGGTGACACCATGCGCGTGCTCGTCCTAAGCTGGGAGTATCCCCCCCACGTGGTAGGCGGACTCGGCCGCCACGTCGCCGATCTTCTGCCTGCGTTGGCGCGGCGCGAGCTAGAGATTCATCTCGTGACCCCGCGTCGTGATCCGCTTCTCGCGTCCTACGAGCACGCCGATGGGCTTCATATCCATCGCGCGGACATTCCTGGCGGCCACTATGCGGATGTCTATGAAGAGTCGACAGCTATCTGCGCAGCGCTACGCAACGTGGCCGCGGACATCATGGAGCGACACGCGCCCGTGGATCTGATTCACAATCACGACTGGTTGACGGCAGCGGCCGCTGCCGTGCTCAAGCATCAGTTCAAGGTGCCGTTGGTAGCGACGATCCATGCGACAGAGCGAGGCCGTGGTCGTGGCGAGCTTGGATCGGCCATGGCTTACCGTATCAACGATGCGGAGTGGCGGCTGGCCTACGAAGCCTGGCGGGTGATCTGCTGCACCGAATACATGGCCAATGAGATCGCCTCGTATCTCAACACCCCTGCCAACAAGATCGATGTCATCCCCAATGGCGTGGACGTGACGCCGTTCATCGCCCTGGACGCGCACGACTTGGCGGCGTTTCGCGCCCGGTTCGCGCTTCCTGAGGAAAA
>CAYOBT010000155.1:0-6265 GCA_964402205.1 uncultured Anaerolineales bacterium | reverse complement strand
TCGGCCTCGCTGGAGCGATCGAAGGATGGCGGCAACTGCATGACGGCAGCAGCCAACCGATCGCGGAAGTCCCTCATCGAGGCGCAAAAGGCGCGTAGCTCATCCTCGGCGTTCACTAGCCGCTTCTCGTGTGTGATCGCCTTGGGGAGCTTGGCCGAGAACAGCAGGCTTTGTGGGGTGCGCTCCACCCAGGATCGGATGACATAGCGCGAGATGGGCGCATAGAATGTGACGTTGAGCTCGAGGATCCCAAAGACCTGGCTGTAGAAGACGATGCGATCGCGGCTGGCCAGGTCCGGTGGGTAGAACCGGCCCATCCAGCTATCGCTTCCAAGGCTCTGCGTCCCCACGACGACGCGCTTGGCGTCCATCCATATCGCTCCTTGAGCCTGGTCACCTTGGGGCTAGCTTACCGTAGCCTGCATGGCCGTCAAGGTCTAGTCTAGACGGACCACGCGGTATTTCTCTGCGTAGCGACGTCGCCCGAATCGGTCGATCACCTCATGATCCCGCGCCACTTTATCTCGTAGGGTAGCCGGGTTCTTGATCTGGCTACGATGGCACGCCAGCGCCGCGAGCTTGGTCTCGAAGGTCTCCGTGATGTCGACGCCATGGTTGGGGACATCAGAACCCGCCAGCCAGATCTCGCCGACGTCATGGGGACCCAGACCCCGAGAAAGCAGCTCTGGGTAGGCCAGGGGGCTGGTGGCGGCAGGAAACACCGCTCGCACCGTGGCGTCGCCTAGGGCCCGATGGTCGGCATGGTTGATGCGATCGCGCCAGACCAAGCATGTGGGATCCAACGTCACCACGCGCGAGGGGCGCCAGGCCCGAATCCCTGCAGTGAGCTCCGCCACGAGCTCGGCGCTTGCCTGGAGCTCAGCATCGGGCTGTCCCAGGAACTGCACCGACGCGATCCCAAGCTTGGCGGCGGATGCCTGCTCCTCCTGCTGGCGCACGAGGGCCACGTCTTCTCGACGCGCATCCGGGTCGCTGGTGCCGATATCGCCGTTGGTTGCCACCAACAGCGCGATCTCCTCGCCCTGCATCGCCCAGAGGGCCAACGTTCCCCCCATAAAGTACGCCGTGTCATCCGGATGGGCCACTATCGCAAGGACACGCGTTGCGGGCATGGCCAACTCCTATCCACCTAGGCAAACTGAGGCAGATGCTCGCGATGCGCGGTGAGCAGGGCGTCGGTGAGGGCTGCCGCGGTACCGCCATCGGTCACGCTGCCGTCGGCCAGCATGGCCTCAACTACCAGCTTGCGGTTGCCCACTAACGCTGCAGCAACGGTTAGTCTCGTCGCAGCCAGCTTGCGTGCGATGATGCCCGCGAGCACGTCCGGGAAGTCATAGAGCTGCACGGGGCGCAGCCCGTGGGACGTGGCGACGCAGGGAAGCTCGAGCACCGCGTCATCGGGAAGGTTGGGCACGGCGCCGCGATTCGGGACATTGGCGGAGAACAACCTGCCCGTGTCGCTGTCCATGGCCTGGAGTATCTCCACGAGTTGCTCGTGCTCGCCAACGGTTCGTCGCGTGAGAGACGGGTCCAGCGGGGTGCGGCCGGCGGCTTGGTCGCGCATGGCGGCATAGGTCTCGTCGCCGTGCGCGATCGTGTCTCCAATAGGGTACACGTCAATCCCCAACGTCTGGCCATAGTAGCTGCCCTCGGCGAAGCGTTCGGGGAAAAACTCGGTGACGTGTCGGTCGTGCACGGCCGGATAGGCCCCGTAGCTCTGTAGCAGGCCAAACGAGAAGCGATTCCGGTTAGCCAGCGAATCGGGGTTCTCGTCGGCACGCGCTCGGCTGACGAGTGGTTTGAGCAAGTCATTGCCCCGATAGCGCAGGTCGTAGATGAAAGTGAGATGGTTGAGCCCCGCATAGGTGGCGGTCACCGCATCGGGAGGCACATCGAGATAGCGCGCTAGGCTGCGGATCGTGTCGTGAACGCCATGGCAGAGCCCGACGACCGGCACTTCGGTGACTTGGCGGATGGCCCAGCAATTCGCCGTCATGGGGTTGGCATAATTGAACATGCGGGCTTGAGGGCAGAGGGCTTGAACGTCGCGGGCGATGTCGACCAAGGCTGGGATCATCCGCAGCGCCCGCGAGATGCCGCCCGGCATGACGGTATCACCCACGGGCTGATAGATGCCGAACTCTCGCGGAATCTGGATGTCAAGCTCCCACGCCCGTCGCCCACCGACGGCGATGGTGGTCACCACCTCGGTGGCCCCAGGAAGGATCTCGCGCCGATCGGTTGATGCCTCGATGGCCAGGTTTGCCCCAAACGCTTGGGCCAGGCGATGGCTCAGGCCTAGAGCCGTTTCAAGGGCCTCCTCGCGGATATCCACCAAGCCCAGTGACCAGCGTCCCAGATTCCCGGCGCTGAGCATGTCTCGGACGAGACCGGCTGTGAACACGGCGCTCCCGGCACCGACAAGGACGATCTTGCGCGTTCTTGAGGACACAGTTCTTCCTCCGTGCGGTTTGATGGCTGCCTGCAGACTCTAGTATTTGTGTTCATCCTGGTCAAGGGAGTGTCTGTCGGAAGATGGCGTAAAGAGCTTGACAAGTCCTGGACGCTGGACGACAATGCGGCTCAGGTTGATCGCCATTCGCTGCCGTCCATGCCGCTGGGGATTCCGAGTCTCGCGGGGCTGGACGTTGCAGCTAGCCTACCGGAGCCAAGCCCATGACCAAGCTCCAGCGTGCCGCCAATGCCATCCAGTCCGGCGATGTTGAGCGGGGGCGTGAGCTCCTCGGGCGCATCCTTCGGCGCGATCCACACAACGCCCATGCGTGGCTTTGGCTGTCTCGCATTGTCAAGACCGATACTGAGCGGCTCTACTGCCTGGAGCAGGTGCTCGAGAACGATCCCACCAACGAGGACGTCCCAAAAGAGCTGGAGCAACTGGGTTGGCCTAGCCCGGGAGAAGAAACAGACGAGGACGTTGGGTTTGAGCAGGTCGTGCCAGCGCCGCAGCCTCGCCCCTCGAAGACAGCCGGCATCCTGCGCGGTTTGGCCATCGCACTGGCCGCCATCGCAGGGTTGGTCGTGGGGGTGGCGGTGGGGACCTATGCACTACGTGGTGTGCTGCCGCCCAATAGCGCCATAGGCGAGGTGGTGGCCCGCGTGTGGGGAACGGCGCCAGCGCGCGCAACGCACACGCCTAGGCCAACGCGCACGCCAACGCCCGGCGCGCCTACAAGCCCGACCCCCGAAGCTACACTGGCCCCGACCACCACCCCGCGGAGCGAGATCGTCGTCGTGCCTGTGGCGACCTACACGCCCTATCCCACGTACACCGCGGAACCGACCTACACGCGCTACCCTACCTTGGTGCCTCTAGCTACCACCACGCCGCCTGCTGGCCCGAGCCCCTACCCGACGTACACCGCGCGCCCGACCTACACGTCGCTGCCGACGCTACGCCCGCCGTCGACCCAGACGCCCTACCCGACCTACACGCCTCTGCCAACCTACACCGTGGCGCCCGTTGCACCGCAAGCGACGCTCACGCCATGGCCTACCTATACGCCGTATCCTAGCCAGACGCCCCTAGCAACGTTTACGCCGCCAGCCACCTTCACGCCTATGGTCCCCAAGACGTTGCCTGTGGTGCCGCTCAATACCTTGACGCCCTATCCTACCCATACAGCTTATCCAACCTACACAGCTCTGCCGACCTACACGCCGATGGCGACTCTGACGCCCATGCCAACGTGGACGCCGCCACCGACGAGCGAGGCCGAACCGACGGCCACCCTCTACCCAACCTATACGCCCTATCCGACGTTCACGCCTGTCCCCACGTGGACGCCCTGGCCTACGTACACGATCTATCCCACGCTGACTGCAGAGCCCGGGGAGACGGTGCTGCCGGCGGCGACCTACACGCCGTATCCCACGCACACGCCCTATCCGACGTACACGCCCTTGGCTACCTTTACGCCCGTACCGACCTGGACGCTCCACCCGACAGTGACAGACTCTCCGAGTGACACTGCCACCCCGTGGCCGACGTACACGGCACAGCCAACCTACACGCCCTATCCAACCTACACGCCGTATCCCACCTACACCATCGCGCCTAGCCTGACTGCCACAGCCAGTGCTACGCCGTCGCCGAGCCCGACACGCACGCGGCGAGCCATCTTGCTGCCAACGGTCGAGCCGACTGAGGAGACCGGGGTCGAGAGCCTGGCTTTCTCCGAGGCCGAATCTCCTGACGAGCCGACGATGCCGGCATCTGTGCCGACGCTGATCATCGCCTCGGAATGGGATGGCGGCACGGGCGAGGGTCCTGCTCCCACAACTACGCCCGTCGATCGGCTGCGATCGCTCATCCGAGCGAGGTATGCGCAGGTGAATGGGGTTCCGCTGCGTTTCGAGCAGATCGTCATCGCGCCTCAGAGCGACGGGAATCTTCGCTACGTCGTGCGTCTCGTCTTGGAACGTCCCGTCTCGTCGAGCCGCTTTGCCGGCCTGCCTGTCACCGTGGCCGAGGGCTATGCCGCCGATGTGCTGCGTGACGCTGGGCGCTATCTCGGGACCGACGTGGCGCTGATCGTGGAAGAGCAATACCACACCTCCAAGCTCTCGCCTGCCGAGCAGTCCGATCCAGCCGTGACGGCGGCCTACTCGGAGCTGTATCGCCAGTGGATCGTCCGCCGCGTGTGGCTGACGGCTGAGCAATGCGATGGCGCCCAGGAGATCATCATGATGACGCCACGCGGCGGCTGAGTAGCGCCATCCCCCCTCTCCCGAACCCCGTCCGCGGCGCGGGGAGGGGATGGGCGTGGGGGTTGTCGGCGGCGCGAAGAATGGAGGCTTTGTGAAGCTGGCTCGTAGTGTGGTGTATGTGATAGTGCTCTTGGCCTTTGCCTTTGCTAAGCCGGTGCTCGCCGAGGGCGGCCAGGCGGGCCTGATCGTCGTGTTTGGAGCCGATGACATCCATGAGGCATGCATCGCCCTCGATGATGGCCCAGCCACGGGCATGTCGTTGTTGAGTCGTGCTGGCTTGGGCGTTGTCAGTGTCAGCAACGCCAATGGCGAGACCTCCATCTGTCGCATCGCCGACGTGGGATGCGCATTCCCCCAGGAGGACTGTCTCTGCCAGTGCGGCGATGCCTGCGTGGCGTGGCACTATTGGGTGTGGGAAGACGGGGGTTGGGAACCGTTCGAGGGCTCGCCCACGGATCGCTCGGTGGCACGCGGCGATGTGGATGCCTGGGTCTGGGGCACAGTAGACGATCTCCCGCCAGAGCTGACGGATGAGGGCCCTTGTGGCCCCCTCTTGGCTATGCCCCAATCCGTCGCGGATGACGATGCCTATCCCGAACCGCCCGATCAGCCTCCCCCTGACGAGCCGTACCCTGGGGTCACCGACGAGCCAGGCGATGAGAGCACGCCAGAGCCTCCACCTAGCTGGACGCCGAGGCCGACGGCTACGCGCAAGCGGCCAAGGACGCCGTCTCCTACGCGGACCGCCTCTGCGACAGCTACCTCGACCAGGAGGGCGCCGCCGCCTAGCGACACGCCCACGCTGGAGCGGATCGAGGTGCCTACTGAGCCAGTTCCCCCGCCCACAACAACGCCGCCGAAGGAAACCCCCGACGCGGGAGGGACGTTGGTCGTTCGGGCTGCCACACGTGGAGCTGCTACGCCCACGCAGAAAGACCCAAGGCCCAACCCCCATGCTCAAGTGCCCGCCGGGCGATTGGGCGCTGCCGCGGGCGTCCTCCTTGCCATCGTGCTGGCGGCCGCTTGGTGGCGCTGGCGGCAATCTCGCTCGGACGAACCGCCCGTAGACTAGAGCTGCGCTTTGTTCACCAGATCCCAGGCTTGGTCATCGTCCCAGGGCACGTCGGGATAGTCCTGCCACAGCTTGACATCCTCCACTAGGCGATGGTACAGCTCTGGCCGGCGCTGGTGCATGGTGCGTAGGTGTTTGCGTACCCAGCGAAGCCGAGCCAAGTTGATGACCGCGTGCACGCAGCCATCGCCCTCCTCGGCGCGTCGTGGGAAGAGGCGTGCCGGCTCGGGTTGGCCTTGGGCAATGATGATGTCGCCTCCTGGCGGTGCAGCAAAGCCCGTATTGCGGCCATTGCTGATATTCGCCCCCACCACGCATCCATAGCCGTGGGCGGCCATCTTGCAGAAATAGTCCTCGATCATGCCCCCTCGGCCGTTGATCCATAAGATCACCTCGGCGCCCTCGTACGATGTGCATGCCCACGCCTCGGGAAAGTAGCCGTCG
>CAYOBT010000154.1:0-6315 GCA_964402205.1 uncultured Anaerolineales bacterium | reverse complement strand
ACCTGAGGTAGATGCGGTTCGGACGGTGCTGCGTCGATGGGCAGAGGATTTGACCACCTGATCTGCAGATGGTAGAATCGATGCCTGATCGGGCCCCCATCGTCTAGAGGCCTAGGACACAGCCCTTTCAAGGCTGCGACCGGGATTCGAATTCCCGTGGGGGCATTCCGGCCTCTCACACCGTGTGAGGGGCCGTTGTTATATTGGGATGCCAGACCCGTCGTTTGCCCGTCGCCTGGCCTACGCCTAGACTGTGCCCAATGGCGCTGGAATGGTGGGTCCTTTGGCCACGCGCTTGGGGGCTGCAGGACGCGGTATCTGGGAGGGAATCATGGTCGTTTCATTGCGCGGGCGCCTCGTCTACACCGGCGAGACGGTCTTGGAGGATGCGTATGTCTCGTGGGACGAGAACGGCATCACCGATGTCGGACGGGAGCCCCAGGGCGAGGTGCTTGGGACGTATGAGGTCATCACACCTGCCTTTGTCGATCCTCATTGCCATGTGGGGTTGATCCGTAGCGGTGAGCCCCAGGCCGAGGCCGAGGCCAACGACAAGATGGATTCCATGCTGGCTCATGCGGACGTGCTCGACTCGGTCCAGATGGACGATGACGCGTTCGCCGGCTCTATCGAGGCCGGTGTGCTCTATTCGTGCGTGTTGCCTGGTAGCGGCAACATCATTGGTGGCCAGTCGGCGCTGATCCGCAACTATGGTCAGGACACCAACAGCGCGCTCATCCAGCGCGCCGGGATCAAGGCTGCTTTTGGCTACAACCCGATGGGCACGCGTGATTGGAAGGGGACGCGTCCCTGGACGCGCATGGGGGCGCTGGCCATTCTCCGAGCCAAGCTCCATGAGGTGCGTGCCAAGATGGCCAAGGAAGAGGCCAAGGAAGACGCCGATGTCACATACACCGCAGAAGAGGCTGTGCTCAAGGCGCTGCTGACAGGAGAAGAGCGCCTGCGCGTCCACGTGCACAAGAGCGACGACGTGGCGGCACTACTCCGTTTTGTGGACGAGTATGGCCTGAAGGTCACGGTAGAGCACACCTGTGACGTGCACGAAGAGGCTACCTACAAAGAGCTGGCCAAGCGAGGCATTCCAGTGGTCTATGGGCCGATGGATTCGCTGCCGTACAAGGTCGAGCTCAAGCACGAGGAATGGCGGAATATCAAGTACCTGATCGCCTCGGGCGTCACGTACGGTCTGATGACGGATCACCCTGTGGTGATGCAGCAAGGGCTTTTGCTTCAGCTACGTTGGTTCCTGCGAGCTGGCCTGAGCAAGCAGGAAGCCCTGGAGATCATCACGCGCAAGAACGCAGAGATCGTGGGTCTGGGCGATACGGTGGGCACGCTGGCCCCTGGCAAGTGGGCCTCGTGCGTCTGCTGGAACGGTGATCCGTTCAGCCTCGCGAGCCACCCAACGGCTGTGTACGCGGAGGGCGAGCGTATCTTTGCCGAGGATGGCGACGAGGCCTAGCCCATTCTGAACAGCGGTCGCATGCAGAGCGGAGGGAGCCTTCGGGTTCCCTCCGCTCTCGGCTTGGCCCGCACGATTCGCGCGCTAGATCTCCCTGACGAACACGAGCCGGCTAACGCTGTGTGGCGCTAGCTGGACGCTGGCGTTGGTCGCGGGCAGCAGCTCGTCGCTCACGGCCTGCGGGTTCGAGAAGCTATTCAGCGAGCGTACGCTTGCTGGAGCGATGGTATCAGCCTTGGCAAGGCGCCAACCCTCTAGCCAGCTCGGAAGCCGAATCTCCTGGGCGGCATCGAGTGCCTTGTTGATGGCGGTAACGGCAAGCCTGTGCCCATCGTCAGACATCGAGGCAAAGGCGTCCAGCATCTCGTTGGCGGTGGGCATCTCGAACGGCACAACGTGCTGCCCCAGATGATCACGGAAGAGCTTGAACACATAGTGCGTGGGCGTCTTGAAGAAGCGCGGCCCGTCCGTCTCATAGAGGCTCTGAAGCAGGTTGGAGAGCTGGGTCGCCATGGCATAGGCAAGCACGTCGGCGTTCCGGTAAAAGGTGTGGAGCAGGCATGCCGCAAACATGCCATCGCGCCAGGGCTGTGGTTGGTGGGTGCCGGTGCCCTCGGTGGCCTCGGGGTGCCATACGCCCCACTCGTCATAGGCGATGGTCACGGGCCATTGGGGTGAGGTGTGCTCTGCGATGTAGCGACGGTGCAGGTCAATGTCATGCTGGTAGAGGCTAGTGAGCGACAGCAAGGCATGGTAGGCATCATCGGAGAAATCCAAGGCGCTCTCGCATTCGGGATTGCGGCCATGCCCGCCGCCCACATAGCGGTGGATGGAGAGCACATCGGGGCCGCGTTGCGTCTGGTTGGCGGTGGCATAGTCCAGGAAGCGCTCTACCCAACCCCGTCGACCGTGTCGATCGCTGAGGCCTAGCCCGATGAGCGTCAGATCGCCAGTCAGCGAGCGGATGGCGGTGCGCCACTGAAGGAACCGCCGGGCATAGTCCTCAGGGTCGCGGTGATTCACATGCCAGACGTTCTCGTCCGTGTTCCCGAGGCCCCAGATCCGCACATTGTAGGGCGACCGATGGCCATTGCAAGCCCGTTCGCCGCCGTAGCGCGTCTCGGAGGGTCCATTGCAGTACTCGAACCAGTCGAGGAACTCTTGGGGCGTACCCGTGGCCGTGTTGGCAATCAGAATCGGCTCTGCCCCGATCAGCTCACAGAACCGCATGAACTCGTCCGTGCCAAAGTCGTGGCGCCACAGTGGATCAGGGTCCGGATCGGGATGGATGCGCGGGTAGCGCACGGGGCCAACGCCGTCGCGCCAATGGTAGTGGTCGGCGCAGCAGCCGCCGGGCCAACGCACGGCCGTGACGCCGGCCTCTCGGCAACCGGCGATGACGTCGTTGCGCAAGCCATCGGTGTTGGGAACACTCGAGTCCCGTCCGACCCAGATGCCATCATAGATGACGCGACCATAGAACTCGCCGAACACGCTGTGCAGGTACGGGGAAATGCGCGGTCCCATCAAAGGATGGGGTGACAGATCGAGTGAGATCACAATGCCTCCTAGGAGTGCGGGACGGCTGACCAGCTCTCGTTGGGCATTGTGCCCGGTGCGGGCTGCCTGCGCAAGGCTCCCTTGCGATGCCGGGGGCTAGGGCGCGCAACATGTGGCGCATGCACCCCGCCTCGATCGATCCGCGCTACGCGTCGAGCATGTGCAGGGCATAGTGGGTCATCGCATCCGACATCAAGCCCGCGAGCCCCACTCGGTACCGGTCGTAAAAGGCGCGGAACTCGGGATCGGTGACATAGAGGTGCGCCAGGCCCGCGTATCGCTCCGCGGACGCTTTGTAGAAATGCTCGATGACCGCGTGGTGCCTGGCAATGAGCTGCTGCACGTCGGCGTCGCCGGGATCGCGATCCATGAGCTCAGCAAGTGTCTGCGTCACCGCGTGGCTCTCCTGCTTGAGCGACTCCCAGGCCTCTTGGCTCATCCCCTTGATTCGGTTCTCAGACGCGCGTACCTCTGCCTTACCATAGCGCTGGCGGGCCTCGCGCTTGATACGTTCCACGTCCTTGGGCTGAAATCCTTCGTAGAGCTGCTCGTCGGTCACGGCCATCTCTTTCTCCCCCAGTGCACAAAGCGTACGGTCGACGGTTCTCAGGAGGCGCTCGAGTCTAGCGATTCGGCGTTCTAGGTTGGTCCGGTGTTGCTCCAGCGCAGCCTTCTGGCCAAAGCTCGGGTCGTCCAGGATGCGGCGGATCTCACGCAGCGGAAAGCCCATCTCTCGGTAGAACAGAATCTGCTGCAGCCGGAGCAGGGCATCGTGCCCGTAGAGTCGGTAGCCGCTATCGGAACGGGCTGTCGGTTTGAGGAGGCCGATTTCGTCATAATGATGCAGCGTGCGCACCGTGAGCCCTGCCAAAGAAGCCAGCTTCCCTACCGTGTACGTGGGCACTCTCACCTCCTGGTGGCATTCTGTACCCTCACGTTACGTCATGGTCAAGCGGCAGGAGGGTTCACGAGCCTTGGTCATGGTTGGCGCGCTAGGTATACTAGTCATGCAGAAGCGCCAGGCTCGCGCGGGCGAACCTGGCGTCAAGCGAACCGTGCAGGTGGAGCTGAGATGGGCTAACTCGCTGCCTGGCCTACCTCGGCAGTGGCGCTTGCCTCGCGCAGGAGGGCCTCGCCCTGTTCGCGAAGGTAGGGCGCGAGCGCGACGGCATCATCGATCAGGATATCTGCGATAGAGAGGCCCGTGAACAGCTCGGGCGCGCCTTTGGTGCCGCGCTGCACGTTGACATGCGACTCGGGCACGCCTCTGGATTCGAGCTCGCCCAAGATCGTCTCGAGCTTGGGTTCGGCGAGGTCGCGGTGGGGCACTTTGTTCAGCAGCATGTAGACATCGGCGAACTTTTCGCGGCAGCTCACAACAACCGCGGGTTCTTGACGGGCTATGCAATGACGTCGCCACGCGACCTCACAGGTGAGCCAGGTGGTGCCGCTTTGTGCGACGAGGTAGCCATCATCGAGAGCTTGGCGAATGGCCTCCCTGTAAACGGTCATCAAGGTGCTCCTTCCATGACTAACGGCCAGGAGGGGAACGCTGCGAGGAACGGACAGGTTCGGGCCTGGCGCCGTGAGGGTGGAGCCGTGATGCTGTGCCCGAGCGAGGTCCAGACACCGATAGCCTGACCCGACCGAGGCTGCGAGCCCGCTCCCGGGAGCGAACGCTTACCTATATTGTAGTCGCCCTGGACCCTTTGCGTCAAACCAACAGTGGCCGTCCCCGGCACGTTCGTCGGGTCGGTGACACAGGGTCGGGGATGAGGCACGGAGGCAAACCATGGTCACTGCAGCACTAGACATCGCCGCGGAGGAGACGGGGGTGGAGCAAGTTCGGCAAGAGGTGCGCGAGAGCGGCATCAAGACGGTCATGTCCACCTTGCTCCTGTTGAGCTTTGCCGGATATGTCTTTGCCAATGTCTCCGATCTGTGGGTCGAGCTGCCGCGCATCACGGCCGTCCTGCTGGTGCTGTGGGTTGTGATGGCGGGCTTCCGTGCGCTCCACGAACGGCGGCCGGCATGGGCGAATCTTGTGTGGGGCGGTGGTTTGCTGGGCACCGTGACGTTAGCAGTTGCGCTGTTCCGTAGGCCCCAGCTAGCGTCGTTCTACGCGCTTGTGCCCTTGCTAGTATCGCTGGTTGCCGAGTGGCGTTGGGGGTTAGCCACGCAGCTAGGGCTGGTTTTGCTGCTGGCGACGCTAGGTCCTCTGATGGGCATCGGGGGCTTGGGGACTCTGACATCTGCCACTGTGGTGTCTATGGGCATTGTCGCCTTGGTGCTGGGCTGGGTCTTGGCGCACGAGCTTTACTTGAGCGCCGAATGGGGCATGGGCCACTACTATCGCGCCCGGCAGCAGGTGCAGGAGCTGCGGGATCAGCACGTGGATCTGCTTCAGGCGCAGCAGGATCGTAACCTGGCCAACATGGAGCTTGCTAGGCTTACGGATCGCTTGGCCGTGATGACCCAGTTGGCCGAGGAGGCGCGCCAGGCCAAGGAAGAGTTCGTGGCGCGCGTCAGTCACGAGCTACGGACGCCCCTCAACATGATCGTCGGGTTCAGCGAGGTGATCATGCGCTCGCCAGAATCCTATGGCGCCGAGCTGCCGGGAGCTCTGCTGGCCGATGTCGCGGCGATCCATCGGAACAGCCTGCACCTGTCCGAGCTTGTGGACGACGTGCTCGATCTGAGCCAGGTCGATTCGGGTCGCGTGGCCTTGACTCGAAGATGGATCCGGGCTGGGGAGCTCGTCCATGGCGCCGTGGACGCCGTGCGGGGACTCTTTGAGACCAAGGGGCTTTCGGTGGATGTGGCCATCGCCGACGAGAGCCTGCCCCTGTTCGTGGACGCCACGCGCATACGCCAGGTGATCATCAACCTCCTGGGCAATGCGGGTCGCTTTACCGAGCGTGGTGGTGTGCGGGTGGGGCTGGAGCAAGAGGGCGACGAGGTCATCATCTCTGTGAGGGACACGGGCCCGGGGATCCCGCCCGATGAGCAGCAGCGTCTGTTTGAGCCGTTCTACCAGGCGCAGAGCTTGCTGCGGGGGCACAAGGGGGGCACCGGCCTGGGGCTCAGCATCTCCAAGCGCTTTGTGGAGATGCACGGTGGGCGCATTTGGCTCGACAGCGTGATAGGGGAGGGCTCTACCTTTTCCTTTGCCTTGCCCTTGACGGTGCCAGCTCCCGCAGAGGAGCGTCTGGGCGTTGACTCGCATGTGACCCAGTTCAAGCGCTGGTTCAGCCCCTATCAGGAGTATGATC
>CAYOBT010000153.1:0-6323 GCA_964402205.1 uncultured Anaerolineales bacterium | reverse complement strand
CTTCCAGGCATAGTCCATATCTACCTTTGCTAAAGCCCATAGAGAAGGGACAGATGCTGGTCGAGGTCAGGCGCAAATGCCTTAAGCTCTCCAGCATGAATCGCCTTGCCAAGGTCAACAAGATGCTCCACAACCTTCGGACCCGCGACGAGGCCTTCTTTTGTCACATGGCTCACCACAAAAACGGCGCAGGGCAGCTTTTTTGCCTGTTCAGCGATCAGGGACACTGATTCCCTGACCTGGCTCACCGTTCCGGGAGAGCCGCTGAGTCCCTCTGTCCGGAGCGTCTGGGCGGAATCAACGACAACAAGGGCGGGACGGTTGAGCGCACCTGGAAGCCTGGCGAGAACATGTCGCAGCCGATCATGGCGCGCGCGATCCGCGACGGACGCTATGGCGCCAAGGACCCCGAGTTTGGCGAAATGCTCCGCATCCTCAAAGAGTGGTCCATCCACTGGCCAGACGGTTTCTGGGCCCTCGACACCGGCGACGTCTACCGTCTCTGGGTGACCGGGGATGCGGCCATCGATTGGGAGGGTAGCTGGCAGACCAAGGCCGTGTACAACGACCCGCTACGCGAGTTCGAGTGGGGCGTCTTCCCCAACCTGCCGACGATCACGACAGAGACCTCCGAGTTTGGCGGCAAGCCGTTCCCGGCCATGGCGGGCGTCGGCGGCGCGGGCCAGTACACCGTAGCCGAGGCCACGCGTGAGCGTGGCACGCTCGAGCAGTCCATCGACTGGATGCGTTTCGTCACGCTCCCCGAGAACCTGGTGCCGCTCCTGAACGACCACGGCGGATTCGCTCCGGGCATCAAGGACACCGAGGGCGCTGACCCGAACATCAAGGTCTATGTGGATCAGATGGTCGAGTACGGCTGCGAGCGCATGGAGCCCTTTGACAGCATGCTGACGCGCGAGTTCGTGGATCAGCTCTGGGCCGACCTGCAGGTCTTCCTCGCGGGCGAGATGACCCAGGAGGAGCTCCAGGACAAGGCGCAGATGGACATGGAGGCCGCGGCCGCCGAAGTGTTGGCCGAGAACCCCGATTGGGATATCGAGGTCTAGGCTTGCGCTGAGACAGTTGCGAGCGCATACGCACTGGCGGGCCGGGCTTGAGCTCTGGGCCGCCAGTGCGGGTTCTTGAAGCCTGTGTACCCTCCAAGATTCTTTCTGTGACTGATAGCCATCGGGAGGTGAGACGACGATGCAGACACTCGATCGCGAGGCCGGCGCTCGAGTCACCGCTGGGAAGAAGACAGCCAAGGCCCGGTCCAAGCTAGCGATGACTCTCAGCCACATGAGGCGGCGAAGCTTCTGCTATCTGTTCCTGCTGCCAACCTTTATATTGCTAGCTCTCTTCAATTACTATCCCGCTCTTTCAGCGCTTTACCATAGCTTCTTCCAGTGGAATGGCGCCAACTTTTTGCAGTGGAACGGCATCAAGCACTTTTTCGCCATCTTTGAAGACCCCGTCATGCTGACGGCTTTCAAGAACATGTTTATCATCAGCGGCTTTAACCTGGTGATCAGCATCACGTTTCCCCTGGTTGCAGCGGCGCTGATCTTTCATCTGAAAGACCTCAAGTTTGCCTACTTTTACCGGGTCATGTACGTGGTGCCCATGGTGGTGCCCGGCATGGTCACGCTGATGATCTGGCGGTTCATCTACAACCCGCAGGTTGGCTTGCTGAATGCGATACTCGAGTCCTTCCAGCTGCCGACGCGCGTCTGGCTGGGCGATTTCAAGTATGCTCTCTATGCGCTGATCTTTATCGGGTTCCCGTGGATCGCGGGGACGTCCATGCTGATCTACCTGGCGGGCCTTCAGGGCATCGAGCCTTCGCTACTGGATGCGGCGGCCATCGATGGGGCTTCGGGGATCAAGCGCTTCTGGTATATCGAGCTCCCTCTGGTGACCTCTCAGATCAAGCTGATCGTGATCCTGACGCTCATCGGCGCCATCCAGGGGTTCACCGGTCCGCTGGTGATGACGGGTGGCGGCCCCGGCACGACGACCATGGTCCCAGGGCTTTGGCTTTACAAGAATGCCATGAACTATAACAAGATGGGCTATGCTTGCGCCATCGGCACGTTCCTCTTTCTTGTCACCATGGGGCTGACGTTCGTGAACATGCGCTTTGTCCAGTCGAGCGCCGAGTTCGAGGGGGCGTGAGTGGCATGAATATCAAACTGCTCAAGCAGGACTGGTCCAAGCACGTCATCCTGCTGATCGCGGGCTTTATCACCTTCTATCCGTTCATCTTTATGGTGCAGACGTCGTTCAAGAGCTCCTTTCAGTTCCAGCACGATTTCTGGCTGCCCACGTTCCCGTTGCAGCCTCTGAACTACAAAGACGCATTCACAGAAATCTGGCCTTACCTGGTCAACAGCTTTGTCGTCAGTGGTGTGACGGTGCTCCTGGTACTGGGGATCGCGAGCTTTTCGGCGTACACATTTGCACGGTATGACTTTCCGGGGCGCGAGATCCTGTTCCTGGGTATCCTGGGCCTGTTGATGATCCCCGGCATCCTGACTTTGGTGCCCTCGTTCCTCATCATCCGCGACTTTGGGCTCATTGGTACGCGATGGGCGTTGATCCTGCCATACCTATCGGGCGGGCAGGTGTTTGCCATCTTTATCATGCGGAGCTTTATCGCGGGCCTCCCTGAAGAGCTGTACGAGTCGGCTCGCATCGATGGGGCCAACCACTGGCACATGTTCTGGCGGGTGACCATGCCGCTCTGCAAGCCCATTTTGGTCACCATCGGCGTGATGAATATCCTTAGCACATGGAACGACTATATCTGGCCGCTGGTGACGCTGCCCGACGAGAGCCTCTGGACCGTGACGGTGGGCATCGTCAAGTTCACAGGGCACTTTCAAGGGCTGGAGGCTTGGGGGCAGATGTTCGCTGGCTATGTCATCGCCTCCTTGCCGCTCATCGTGCTGTTCCTGTTCACCATGCGTGCGTTTATCTCGGGGCTCATGTCTGGCGCCATCAAGGCCTAGGGGCACAGATACTGACAACGCCGAGCGTCACGTGTTCATCGTTCCCATGTCAAGCCCGCGTCCATGTTTGTGACGCGGGCGTGACGTTGCCACGTGACGCCGTCGAAAGGATGGGGTATGCGATTGCTTGATACCGTGTGGGGCCTGACCAAGCTGGCCATCCAGCGTCTGCGTAGCGATCCGTGGCTCAGCCTTGGCCTGACGGCGGGGCTGATCGTGGCCGTGATGCTTACGGTCAGCGTGCCCATGTACACGGAGGCGGCCAACAACCGACTGCTCCAGCAAGAGCTTGTCAGCGTCGATCGCACCCTTCGCATCCCCTACATGTTCCGTGCCGTCAACGCGTCCGGCGCGATCGGCGAGCCGGAGCTAGAAGTCGCCGATAATCTGCTGGATAGCCAGGCGCCCCAGCTGATCGGTCTCCCGCTAGAGATGTCTGGCTTTACTGTGCATTCGGACTATTTCGGGCTCTACCCCGTCAGAGAGGGCACCTACGGCGACCGCCGTGACGAACTCGGCCGCTTCAAGCTAGGAGCCCTTCGCGCCTTTGAGGAGCGCGTAGACTTGGTCGAGGGACGCTGGCCTGCGGAACACGACCCCTCTATGGGGGGCGCGCTAGAGGTGCTCGTCTCGCAGGTTACGGCTGACGAGGCCGGCTTTCAGATCGGCGAGGACTATGTGATGTTCCGGGGCATCGAGACGGCCGAGGGGGGCGATCAGGTGCCCGTGCGCGTGGTGGGCATCTGGGAGCCCAAGGATCCCGATAGCACCTATTGGTTCCTGGCGCCCAGTGTCTATGACGGCGTGCTGCTCATGACCGAGTCGTCCTATCGGGCCTTTGCCTCGACCCGGCCCGACGACACGATGCTGTTCTACAACTATATCGCGTGGTACCGCCTCTACGATGGCACTGATCTGACGGCCGACCGCGTGTCGCGCATCCTTCGCGGCACGACGATTCTGAAGACGCGCCTAACCGCCGTCATTCCGTCGGTGGGGTTCCCGTTGTCGCCAGAGAATGCCTTGTCGCGTCATCAGCGGTCGGTGCGCCTCCAGACGACCTTGATGCTGGCATTTGGCCTCCCGATTATCATCTTGGTGCTCTGCTTTGTCGCCTTTGTGGCGAGCATCGCGTCCAGTCGTCGTCAGGGCGAGCTGGCGGTGCTTCGGAGCCGCGGATATGGCACAGGCCACCTGGTGCTGCTCTCCGGTGTGGGTGCCCTGCTCCTGGTGGCGGTCAGCCTGGCCATCGGCCTGCTGCTGGGGCCGTATGTTGGGCGCTTGATGTGGAGCACCCGCTCTTTTCTCGAGTTCACGGGGCGAGAGCCCCTGAACGTTCGCATCGTCCCGAGCAGCGTGCGGGTGGGGCTGCTGGTGGGTGTTCTCGCTGCTGTGGTGAGCATTCTGCCGGATCTCAGCAGCGCTGGGCTGACCACGGTGTCCTACTGGCAACGGACCGCTCGCATGACCGCCAAGCCATGGTGGCAGCGCTACTACCTGGATGTGCTCCTGGCCCTGATGGCTGGCTATGGCTACTATATGATCGTCAAGGGCGACGCCATGGAGTTCCTCCTTGGAGGCACAGGCAGTCTCTTTGAGAACCCGCTCGTGTTGGTGACGCCGTTCGTCTTTATGCTAGCGGTGGTGTTGCTGTTCCTACGCTTGGTGCCGCTGGTCTTCAAGGCGAGCTCTGTGGGCACCGGATTGCTCCCGAACCTGGTTCCGTTCCTCGCCACCCGGCGCCTGGAGCGAGCGTCCAATCGGTACAGCGGCGTGTTGATGCTCTTGGTCCTCTCGGTGGGCTTGTCGCTCTTTACCGCGTCCATGGCGTGGACGCTGGACCGCAACCTCCGCGAGCGCACCTACTTCCAGATCGGCGCCGATATGAGCGTCCAAGAGATGGGCGTCGTGCTGATGGGCGAGATGGAATCCGGGGGTTCGTCCACCCTCTCGGGCGGAGGGACGTCCACCTCGGAGGATGTGGACGCGGGCTCGGCCATGGCGGGCGCTCTGGTGCCCGTCGAAGAGGCCCTGAACGTTCCCGGGATTGAGGAAGCCGCGCGGCTCTATCGGGGATCGGTGTCTGTCCGTACGGGTGGCTCGGCGAGGAAAGGCACGCTGGTGGCCCTTCAGCGGCTCTATGCACCGGGCGTGGCCTTTTTCCGGTCCGACTTTGGGCCACAGCCGCTTGGCACCCTCATGAACGCCCTGGCCGTGCACAGCGATGGTGTCCTCGTCGATCCAGAGTTCCTTAGCGATTCGGGCCTGACCGTCGGCGACCAGCTGAACATGCAACTGGACATCTCCCAGGGACGCACCGTCAGCTTCCGTGTCGTGGGAACCGTTCGCATGTTCCCCACCGTGTACCGCGAGGACTATCCGCTGTTCGTCGCCAACCTCGACTATGTCACCGAGCAGCTCGGCTGGCCTCTCACAGGGCTCATCTGGCTTTCGGTGGATGCCGGTGCCGCCCCCGAGGCCGTTGCGGAGGGTCTGGAGGCAGAGGGGTTCGCGATGCGGGGCGTCTTTGACGCCCGCGAGATGATCTCCAGCGAGCAGAGCCAGCTCGTGCGGGTGGGCTTGTTCGGCTTTTTGTCGGCAGGGTTCGTCGCGACGTCGTTGCTGAGCATGCTTTCGCTGCTCATCTATTCGTTGACGTCTTTCAAAGAGCGCTACATCCAGTATGGCATCCTCAGCGCCCTCGGCTTGACCAAGGGGCAGATCGCCAGCGAGTTCCTGGCCGAGCAGATGGGCATCCTAAGCATGGGCATCGCGGCGGGCACCGGCCTGGGAGCCTGGGCCTGCGCGCTGTTCTTGCCGTTCTTCCAGGTGAGCACGGGCGAAACGGCACCCATGCCTCCGCTCATCGTCGAGATCGCGCTGCGCGATATCTGGAAGACGTACGCGGTGATCGGCGTGAGCCTCGTGGTGCTCATCGTCGGCACGGCGCGCTTGCTCAAGAGCCTGCGCATGTTCGAGGCCATCAAGCTGGGGTCGCAGCTCACCGGCTGACGTCAGCGGCTGGCATCGGACGCTCGACAAAGGGACTCGCCCCGCGAGTCCCTTTGCGTTCTATGGCAGAGTCGCGTCTACGGGTCTTTGTGCGGGCGATCGCGTTCAGTGTTGGCTGAGCTCGCTGGCCAGTGTCTCGATGAACTCGGGGTCGGCTGTGTCTTCGTCGAGCAAGATCATGCCGCGTTCGTCCTCTTCGAACACCGCCACTGGCTCCTGTACGAGATCGCCACCGATCCCCAGGAGGTCCCCTTCCTTTTCCTCGCGGTAGAAGGTCAGGGTATTGCCCTCGATCTTGGA
>CAYOBT010000152.1:0-6342 GCA_964402205.1 uncultured Anaerolineales bacterium | reverse complement strand
CTAGGCGGAGGGATCCTGGTCTTCCTGTGCTATGCCATTGGGGGGCTTGTCCTATGCCTAACCATTGTCGGAATCCCCTTTGGCGTTCAACTCCTGAAGCTCTCACTCCTAGGAATCGCCCCATTTGGCAAAGAGGTCGACACCCGCAACTCTGCCGGCACGCTCCCCAACATCCTATTCAACGTCCTTTGGTGGATCTTTGGCGGCGTGGAAGTGGCCCTGGTGCACCTCGTCTTTGGATTGCTTTCGGCCATCACCATCATTGGGCTCCCTTTCGCAAAGCAGCACATGAAGCTCCTCAAGCTGGCGCTCGTGCCCTTTGGTGCGCGCGTACGGGGATAGCCCCCACAAACAAGGGCGGGCGGCTGACCGACCGCCCCGTATCGGCTCAGAATCCTTCGAGTTCGCTCAAGTCGGCAAGCCCGGCAGGCAACGCCGCAATGCGCTGGAGCAGGCCCAGCCGGTTCTCACGCAGCGACCGATCATCCGCCATCACCAGCACCTCATCGAAAAAGCGCGCGATGATGGGCTGCATCAGCACCAACTGAGCCAAGAACGTCTCAATAGAACGGTCTTCCTCCAAGGCGTCCTCGGCGGCCTTGCACGCGCGGTAGAGGTCGTGCTCCGCCTCGTCAGCATAGAGCGACGGATCCAGCGAGTACGTCTGCGCCTGATCGCGCACAATCCGCACACACCGCGCATAGTTGTCGAGCAGAAGGTCCCAGTCGTCGCGATGCGTCCACGCTCCGAGAGTCTCAGCCGACTGGTAGGCGCTGTACGGGGCACTTGCCTGCTCAGCCAGCACCGCGCTCGCCACGTCGTAGGGAATGCCCATATCGCGCAACACACCGTCCAGCCGCGTTGCCAAGAAAGCCTTGATCTCGGGCAAGGTTCCCGCCGGTACGTCGATGGGCAGCTCTTCGGCAGCCGCAGCCAGCGCAAGCCCGAGATCGACCTCAAGGCGGAAGCCGATCGCGATCTGGTGCACAGCTAGCGCCGTCCGGCGGAGGCCCCAGGGATCGGCAGCGCCCGTCGGTCTGACGCCGGCCGCAAAGAGCCCCACCAAGCTATCCAGGCGATCGGCCAACCCGACGACCACCGCGGGCAAGCTCGACGGCATGCGATCCCCGGCGTACCGTGGGAGGTAGTGCTCCTCGATTGCCTGGGCCACCTCCACCGATTCGCCTGCCAGCTGGGCATAGTGCCCGCCCATGATGCCCTGAAGCGACGTATGCTCCACGACCATGTTGGTCGCGAGGTCGCTCTTGCAGAGACTGGCGGCTCGCCTGGCCACATCCAGGTCCGCATCTGCAAGCCTGAGCTGCTCGCCGAGCCTAGGCACCAGCTGCTCGATACGCCCTACCTTGTCCAGCACGGAACCCAGGTGCTCTTCAAAAGTCAACGTGGCCAGCTTGGGGGTAAAGCTCTCGAGGCCTTGACGCCTGTCCGCTTCGTAGAAAAAGGCGGCGTCGGCGTAGCGGGCTCGAAGCACCTCCTCGTTGCCGTGTCGCACCGCGGCCACGTCTAGGTCCCTGCCGTTGGCCACCGCCACAAAGTAGGGAAGCAGCTCACCATCCCGCATAACCGGGAGGTAGCGCTGATGCCGCTTCATCACGGCGAGCAGGACGTCCGCGGGAAGCCTCAAGTACGCTCGATCAAAAGCCCCCAAGATGGGGAGCGGTTGCTCCACCAAGTCTGCGACCTCCTGAAGAAGATCAGGGGTCTCGGGAATGTACCCCCCGACCTCTGCCGCTAGCGCGTTCGCGGCGCGGCGAATCGCCTCTTGCCTAGCCTCTGTCGTGAGCATCACGCCGGCCTCGGCCATGACATCCTCATAGGCCTCAGCCGAATCCACCGTGATGCTGGGAGAACCCTCGGGTCGAATCCCACGTGTAGTGCGTCCGCTCGTCACGCCGGCGTACGCAAACGGGATCACCTGATCGCCGAACAGAGCCACGAGCCAGCGCAGCGGCCGCGAAAAGGCAACGCCGCTCTCGTTCCAACGCATGCTTTTGCCAAAGCGCAACGCCGCCACGGCGTCAGCGAGAAGACCAGGCAGGATCTCGGTGGCCGGCAGTCCCTGCTCACGCACGACCGCTGTGGTGTACTCTTTGCCGTCAATCGTCTGCGTCTGCAACTCGGAGACGTCGACGCCCCGAGAGCGCGCGAATCCCAACGCCGCCTTGGTCGGAGCGCCATCCCCGTCAAAGGCGATCTGAACGGCCGGCCCCTTGATCGTCGTCTCCAGATCCTCCTGGTAGGGCGCCACATCCTCGATCAAGGCCACGACGCGCCGTGGCGTACCGAACACGCGCAACTCTCCGTGCCCTAGTCGCGCATCTTGCATGGCGCGTGTCATCTCCGCCTCAAGCTGTCGGCAAGCAGCGGCCAGATCAGCGACAGGCAACTCCTCGCAGCCAATCTCTAGAACGAATCTCTGAGGACGTTCAGGCGGCGCGGCCTCGGCAAGCAGCTCCTGACGGGCTGCTCGCCGAGGATTCAGGACCTCCTGGAAGGGATGCCCGAGTTCCTCGCGCTGCTGCACGTATGCCCCCGCCACGCGGCGCGCGAGATCGCGCATCCGCACGAAAAAGCGGGCGCGCTCGGTCACACCGACTGCCCCTCGCGCATCGAGCACGTTGAACAGATGCGAGCACTTGAGCACATAGTCATGTGCCGGCATGACGAGCGACGCATCCAGTGCCCGCTGCGCCTCGGCCTCGCACATGTCAAACATCTTGCGCACACGATCGACATCTGCCACTTCAAAATTGTACGTGCAATGCTCGATCTCGCCCTGCAGATGGATATCGCCATACGTCAGGCCATCGCGCCAGCGGATCTCAGGGATCGCACGTACTCCCTGCAGCACCATGACGATGCGCTCAAGGCCGTAGGTGATCTCGACCGAAACCGGATCAAGATCGAGGCCCCCCGCCTGCTGGAAATACGTGTACTGACTGATCTCCTGGCCATCCAGCCAGACCTCCCAGCCCAAACCCCAGGCGCCCAAGGCGGGGGATTCCCAGTTGTCTTCTACGAACCGGACGTCGTGCCGAGACGTGTCGATCCCAAGCGCTTCAAGGCTCGCGAGATACAGCTCCTGCGGGTTGCCAGGATCCGGCTTCAGAATCACCTGGTACTGGTAAAACTGCTGCCAGCGATTCGGGTTCTCGCCATATCGACCGTCAGCAGGCCGCACCGATGGCTCGGGATAGGCCACGTTCCATGGTTCGGGACCGAGGACACGCAGCGCGGTGGCAGGGTTCAGCGTTCCAGCGCCGACTTGGACATTGTACGGCTGCCAAAGCAGACAGCCGTGCTCGGTCCAGAACTCGTTGAGCCGCATGATCGCTGACTGAAAATCCATCTATCCCCCTGCCATAGTGTCCAAGCTATGTCGTTCAGCCATCTGCCATCTCGGATCGCTCGTGCGCGGCGCGCCCGGCACGCATATCGTTGATCTCTCTCTGAAGCCGGTCGAGAAAGCCTACGCTGTTCAGCTCGCGCTCTAACACATGCCGCAGGTAGGATCGGAGCAGGCACCCGACCTCGGCGCTCGTCCCTGCGGTTAGCCTCAGCCGTGCCACGTCCTCTGCATCCCTACTCGCCAGGAACCGGAGCACCTTCTGCGTGGGCAGACTCATGGTATCCAGACCCGGCCTATCAACGGCACAGCGCGGGCAGATGATGCCGCCCTCGTCAGCGGACCAGGCGTTGGCGCGCGGTTGGACCTCGTCGCCGCACATGACGCACTGGTAGAGCTCCAGCCAAAAGCCAGAGATTAGCAGAATCCGGACCTCGAACCAGCGCGTCCATAGCTCCAGATCATCGGCGAGCTCAAGCTGGCCTAGCGTCCCCGCCAGCAACCCGTAGAGGGCATGCGACTCTTCCTGGTGCTGCGAGAATGCCGTTGCCAGCTCGCCAACATAGCAGGCGTGCGAAAAGCGCATCAAATCGCGCCCCAGAGTGACATAGCTCTCGACGGCCTCGGCCTGTGTCACAATGTCCAGGCTCTTCCCTCGGGCCAACATGAGCTGCACCCGCGTAAAGAGCCCCAAATGCCCTACCTTGTGGCTGGTGGCACGACGCACGCCCTTGGCGATGACGTCCAGCCGACCTTCGGGCGTGAGGAGGCGCAGAATGCGATCGGCCTCGCCATAGTCCTGTTGGTGGAGGACGATGGCCTCCGTACGGTAGACGCGCGATCGCTCGCTCCCCTGCTGAGTCACACGTGCCCCAACCGCCTCAAGACTTTGGCCGTGATGGACGCGACGATAGCCTCAGCATCACTCGGACCGATCGTATCGCCAGCTCCAAGGCTCTCCTCAGCGCTCTGTAGCGCCTCCTCGGCATGAGCCTTGGCCGATGCGAGATGCTCCTGGCGCTTGCGACGTAGCAGCGCCACCTCATCCGAAGGCAGCTCACGAACGCCACCTAGGAGATGCGCGACCAAGATCACCAGCGCAGTGTTCTCGACCTTGGCCATCTTGCCAAAGGCATCCATGGCGCTCTGGCCCACCGTGACGGCACCGTGACGGTCCAGCACCAAGGCATCGTGATCGCGGATGAGCTCGCGAACGACCTCCGGCCCTTGCGCCGACGTGGGCGTCGCGTACGCCGTCGTTTCGATCTCGCCGGTGTAGACCAGCGACTCGGGAAGCACAGGCGCAGCCAAGGATCTCCCTGCCACGGTGAACGCTGTCGTGATGGGCGGGTGCGCGTGCACCACAGCCCGCACCTCAGGCCGCTGGCTGTAGATCTCCAGATGGAGTCGCAACTCGGCGGAGGGACGGTGGCCGCTCTGAGGCGAGATGCCCTCTGGTGCCAGCTTCCCAGCCATGTCAGTGACGACCAGGTCATCGGGCTCGAGCTGTCCCTTGAAGAGCCCGCTCGGCGTCGTGATGAGCCAATCATCGCCCCATCGGACGGACACGTTGCCATCTAGGGGCGCGATCAGGTCCTTCTCATAGAGAAGAGAGCACACCTGGCAGATCTCGGCGCGAATCGCCCTCTCGATGCCCCTATCCAGTCCCGAGGACACACTGCCCAAAGACACGCTCACACAGCCCTCCTCCTACGCTGGAGCACCGCTGACGATGGCCACGCCTGAACTGGCGCCAATACGCGTGGCTCCCGCCGCGACCATGGCGATAGCCTGCTCATAGGTGCGGATACCCCCGGCAGCCTTGACGCCCACCTCGGTCCCGACGATGTGTCGCATCAGTGCCACGTCGGATAGCGTGGCGCCGCCCGTGCTCAAACCCGTCGAGGTCTTCACATAGTCGGCGCCCGCGTGCACCGCGACAAGCGACGCGATCGCCTTCTCCAGATCATCAAGAAGACACGTTTCAAGGATTACCTTGAGCTTGGCATCGCCTGCATGGCATACATGCGCTACCTCGGCGATGTCGTCAGCGACCTGTCCGTACTCGGCAGCCTTCAGAGCGCCCACGTTCATCACGATATCGATCTCGCTGGCTCCCAAGGCGATAGCACGTTCTGCCTCAAAGGCCTTCACCTCCGAAAGGTTACTGCCGAGAGGAAAGCCAGCCACAGCGCACACGGCCACACCAGTTCCATCGAGGTTCGAAGCACAGCGCGCGACGTAAACCGAGTTCACGCATACGGAAGCGAACTGATGCGCGGCGGCCTCCCTACACAGGTGATCCACCATCGCCGGCGTCGCCTCTGTCTTGAGCAAGGTGTGATCGATCATGCCAGCCAACGCATCCCGCGCTACGGCTCGTGGCTCTAGCGTTTCCACCGTTGGACGCGTCTCGAGCATCTCGCGCGCCTCGGAGACGAGTCGGTCGTACGCTCCGCTCGCTGCCATACGTCCCCCTCTCATCTACCAGAATCGTCCGCAGAACCGCCAACCGGTTCCAGCAGCGTCTGTAGGCTCTCCTGAGGAAAACTGTGCGGCAGTAGATCTCCCTGCGAGAGAACCCAGACATCCCCTGTCAGGTTCGCCACGAGCACATCCAGATCACCGGCGAACTCTGCCATCACCTGACGGCAAGCACCACAGGGCGTGGCACCCACGTCGGTCACGACGGCCAGCGCCTGAAACTCGGTCTTGCCCTGGGACACGGCCTTCCAGATAGCCACCCGCTCGGCGCAGACCGTTAGCCCAAGGGATGCGTTCTCGATGTTGCAGCCTGTGATCACATGACCCTGTGCCGTCAACACCGCGGCTCCCACCGCAAAGCGCGAATAGGGCGCGTAGGCACGCTCGCGAGCTTGTGTCGCTGCAGCGATGACGTCACGCCAAGGTCCCGGCAACCGCTCAACCCGGCGCAGATCAGCATCACGCGTCGCCATTGCCCTCGACCTCCCGTT
>CAYOBT010000151.1:0-6376 GCA_964402205.1 uncultured Anaerolineales bacterium | reverse complement strand
GTATGGCATAGGACTTCTTCCATTTGTGTATGGTACAGATCACTGGGTACGGGTGCCGCGGACAGCGGCCCCGCGGATGGCGTGTGCACCCAACGGGCGAACATCGGCGCGTGGGAATGCGCAGGCGCCGCCGTAGAGGGCGCGGATAGGCGGATACCGGCGCAAGCGAATACACTCGGGTTCGCCGCTACGGGTCCCCGCGATCGGGGACCCGTAGCCGGGTGGCGAGTCTCCCTATCTATAGGCTGCACTTGGTCCGTTCAAAGTCGGGCGTGGCAAGCTCTTCGATGCGCTCCATGCCATCTTCGATGGATACTTCTCCCAAGAGGATGGGGACCATCTCCTTCTGGACGATGGCAGAGACGGCACCCCAGCCAGCGGGTCGGTAAAACTCGGTGGAGAGCTCAGGCTCCATGCTGGCCCAGAACTGGTTGAACTGCCAGTCGCCAAAGATGGGCGATTTGGCGCTGAGAAAGAGGGGGGATTCCAGGTAGGGACGGTAGCTAGGGATGATACCCCAACTGCCAGCCAGGGCTGCGCCCTCGAGCGAGCCGAGGGCATACTTCATGAACTCGACAGCGTTTTCCTTGTTCTCGGCGCACTGCGGGCAGACGAGCTGGGCGCCGCCCCAGACGCCGCTGCGGTACTTGATGCCAGGGCCGCTGGGGAAGGGTGCGAGTCGCCAGATGCCAAGGCCTGCTTCGGCGGTGCCGATCTGGGCTTCCCAGAATCCTTTGGCCCAGGCAGCGGCAAAGTCGCCGATCAGGGTGCCTTCCTGCAATGCGGCCCAGTACGGAGCGCTCCACCAGCCGACGTCCAGGCCCCCGCCGCAATCCCAGAGCTGCTTGACGATCTGCATCGCCTGGATGCCGAGCTCGTCCGCGACGCGGATCTCTTGGCCATCCTCGCTAACGGCACTGCCGCCGAGCTGATGCAGGGCGAACATGTAGAGTGCGCCCCAGCCGTCGGCGGGGAAGACAAAGGTGTACATGCCCTGCTCGGCGATCTCGGATGAGATCCGGCAGAAGTCATCGTAGGTGAGGGCGTCCCAGTCGATGTCCTCGTAGCCCGCTTCAGCGAACTTGTCAGGCCGATAGTAGTAAGCGCTGACACTGATATCGCCAGGCCACCCGACGTACTGACCTGTCTTGTAGATGTACGTCTCTGTGAGCTTGAGGGGATGATAGTCGTCCCTGTAGGGATCGATGTTGGGCGTCAGATCAACGAGCAGCCCGTTGCAGCCCCAATCCTGTGCCTCGGTCGCCTCAGCCCAGTAGAGATCGGGGCAACCGGATCCAGCGGCCATGGTGGCGTTGATCTTCTGACCCCTGTCAGCGGGATGTGGCGATATCCACTCGATCTCGGGATACTTGTCGGTAAAGCCGGTGGCGGCTAGGTCCATGGGATGCTGGTCGTGTCCCCAGAAGATGACCTCGCCCGAGTGTATCGGAGCAGCTGCTGTCACCTCGACGACTTTCTCGACTTCTTTCTCGACGACTTTCTCGACCTCAACCTCAATGGTCTCTTTGACGACCTTCTCGACCTCGACCTCTTTCTCGACGACGACGGTCTCTTTGATGACCTGGGGGGCGCAGGCGCCCAAAAGCCCAGCGGCCGTGCCAGTGCCAACGATGCGCAGGAATGACCGACGGGACAGCGACTCCATGGTTCCTCCTCATGCATTGCCAAGCTCGATCGTGACACTCATCGCCCGCGCGGCTAGGCGCGGAGCATCCCATTGGCGAGCACCTAGCCCATACGGACCTCCTTCTTGCGCGGGATTGGAACGGGCATGGGTTCCTTCATTGGGAAGGAACGTGATGCTACTGGGCGGTTTGACTGCATCTTGACGGTATGCGGAACAAGCCGAGGATAACGAGTCGCGCCTAGAACTATCTCGTGCAGATTCGTCCCATCGAGATCTTGACGACGCATAGCCAAGCTTCTAGACTCGACGATGGATAGACTCTCTTATCCAAAGAGTACACCGCAGTGACTGGCGCGCACGCCAAGGGATCGCCAATCTTCCGCCATGACGACAAAGGCTAGTGAGCTCAAACCCAATGAAGAGTGGGTCAAGGCGGTGCGCGATGCGTTGACGCGTCTGTATGACGCGGCGCATTTGCAGGGGCACGTGTTGCAGGGGCTGTTGGATGTGCCAGCGGTTGGAGGGGGCGGCACGGCGCGGGGCCTACGGCGGGTGTTGCTTGATGCGATTGAGGCGCTTCGGCCTCCAGCCCACGTGGCTCCAACGGCGAGGGAGTGGAGGGCATATCGTGTGTTGTATGAGCGGTATGTGCAGCGAGTGCCGCCGCTGGAGGTTGCGCGGGCCTTGGCGATCAGTGAGCGGCAGTATCAGCGGGAGCATGCGAGGGCGCTGGAGGCCGTGGCGGCGCTTTTGCAGGGTGGTAGCTATGGCGCAGCCGATCCGCTGATGGCGACGGCGGTTGGCGGCGGCAGGGCAGGTGCCACGACGGGTGGTGGGATAGGGCGGGAAGGGGCCGGGACCGCGCCGACGCCTATGGGCGATGTGGAGAGGCTGGTGGCTGGCGCTCAGAGAGAGGTGTTGGACGCGGGGCAGCTTGTTCGAGGAGTGGTTGATGATGTTGAGGCCCTGGCGGCTTGGCGGGGCGTTTCTATCTGGTTGGATGCGCGGGTGCGGGCGAGGGTGCATGGCGATCGGGGGGTGGTGAGGCAGGCGCTCTTGGGGATTGCCACGTTCTATGTGGGCCATTGCACAGGGGGCTCGCTGACGGTGCGGTTGGCTGTTGATGAGGCGGCGGGTCGTGGAGGCGATGTGGTGTTCGAGTTCCGTGCCCAGCCTGCTCTTCGGGGGTTGATGGTGGATCCGGACGCTACGGACTCGGAGCGGCTGCACTTGGCGGGCAGGCTGGTTCGTGCAGCGGGCGGCTATGTTCGGTGCAAGGATGGGGCGCTGTATGTGGGGATTCCTTCTGCTGATAGGGTGTTGATGGTAGTGGATGATAATCCGGATCTTGTTGGGTTGCTCCGGCGGTATGTGGCGGGCGAGGGGTATCGGTTGGTGGGGGTGACGCGGCCGGATAAGGCGCTGGATCGGGCTCAGGAGGTGAGGCCGTTCTTGGTGCTGCTCGATGTGATGATGCCGTCGCATGATGGGTGGGAAATCCTACAGGCGCTAAAGCACCACCCTGACACGCGCGTCATCCCTGTGGCGGTCTGTTCGGTGTTGGATGAGCCAGAGCTGGCGGCGTCGCTGGGGGCGGATGACTTCTGCCGAAAGCCTGTTTCACGGCAGGCGTTGCTTCGGCTAGTGCGTCGATGGGATGAAGGGAGTGGGCGAGCCTAGGATCCGGGGGGCGCGTTTGTGGGCTGGGTTGTTGCCGGCTGGACTTCTGATGGTCCAGCCGCTGTTCGTTGGAGGGTGGGGTGGGTGATGGGTTGGTCTGCGGCGGGCAGCACAAAGGCAAAGGTGCTGCCTTGACCAAGTTGGCTCTGGACCCAGATCCAGCCGCCGTGGGCTTGGACGAACCGCTTGGCGATGGCGAGTCCGAGGCCTGTGCCGCCGTGTGTGCGTCGGGTGGAGCTGTCTACCTGGCGGAATTCCTGAAAGACTTGAGGTTGCTCTTTGGGGCTGATGCCGATGCCGGTGTCAGAGACGGCAAAGCGAACCCAGGGGCCTCTTGGCAGGGCCGGTTGCGGCGCTGCAGGTTCGGGGAGTGTGGCGGCGCCTCTGGGGGCGGGCCTACTGGGAAGGGGCTGACGGGGGTCGTGCAGCCGGCAGGTGATGGTGATGGCGCCTTGTTGCGTGAAGCGTACGGCGTTGCTGACGAGGTTGAGCAGGACTTGGCGGATGCGGGTGCGGTCGACGAAGAGGGTCGGCAGGCCGTCTTGGATGTCGATCCCGAGGCGGAGTCCTTTGCGCTGGACGAGGTCGCGGACGAGTTGCTCGGTCTCGCGGATGAGATCGGCGGGGGGTACGGTCTCGCGAACGAGGCCCATGCGCCCTGCGTCGATGCGGGCGAGGTCGAGGATGTCGTCGATGAGGGTCTTGAGGTGGGTGGCGCTACGCAGGATGGCTTCTGCATCGGCGCGATAGGGTGGGGGGAGCGCACTGCCTCCGTGCGCTTCGGGGGCGTTGCACATCACCTCGGCATAGCCGATGATGACGCCGATGGGGGTGCGGAGCTCGTGGCTGACGGTGGCGGCGAATTCGGATTTGAGTCGATAGGCTTGTTCTGCATCTCGTCTGGCTTGGACGAGCGCGTGATTGAGGCGATCTAGCCGGTTGTAGCTATCGTCGATGGCTTTGAGTGCGGCGGCGAGTTCGGCTTTGCGAGCTCGGGCGGCTTTGAGGGCGCGGATGGCGTGTTGGCGACTTTCGGAGCTTAGCGAGAGGGCTTCGTAGGTCTGCTGGCAGAGGAGCAGGCCCAAGGCCAGGGCGCCGAGATTGGCGCTGTGCAGGACGGGCTCCCAATGGGTGGGGTCGGTGCTGGCGGCGGGGAAGCGGGATGTTGCGATGATGCAGGCGGTGGCGGTGAGGTAGGCGGCGCCCACGACAACGGGGGTGGCGAGGATGCCGGTGAGGATGACGACGATGGCCAGGCCTAGGAGGTAGCTTGGCTGGGCGGTGAGGTGGCTGGTCCAGGCGATGGCCATGGCGAGCGAACTGAGCATGGTGGCGCTGGCGAGGGTGCGCTGGCGAGAGGCCCTGGTATAGGCGGCTACGCCCCCGAGGATGGTGAGCAGGGGCGAGGCCCACTGGAGGGGTTGGATGAGGGAGATGCCTTGCGCGATCAGTAGCGCTCCCCAGAGCCAGCCGCCGATGATCATCGCGAGGCCTACGGAGTGTAGGATGCCTTCGCGGAGGTATTGGCGGTCGCTTTCGCGGTCAGGGAGGCTGTGGGCGTGGTACGGACTTTGCATTGGGGTCTCCCAGGATGGTGGATGGTTGGGGGCATTGTATCATGGTTGAGGAGGGGGCGGTAGACGGTGGGAGGCGGGAGGGCACAGGGTGTTGCAGGCTGTACCCTCCCACGGAGGCGGAGGGAGCGGTCGGTCAGCGTGGCCAGTTGCGTGGACGTAGATGGGCGAGCCGGAGCCAATGGAGATACTGGGCCAGGCCAAAAGGAGGGTTGCCGGCTAGGTAGTGGCTCCGGCTCTCGCCGAGTTCTGACTGCCATGTGAGCAGGTAGAAGCGATGTGCGCCTTGCGAGTATGGGATGCTCTGGACGATGGTCACGGCGTCGGGGGCGGCGGTGGCTTGTCCTTCGGCGATGGTCTCTTGCGTGGTGACGTCGCGCAGGTGGTAGCGTGCGTGGAGTGGCCGTCGGGTGTGGTTACAGGCGACGAGCTCTTGTTGCCAGTTGGATGGTTCGCGGAGGGCGAGTAGAAGAGGCTGCTGGGCGCGCTTGATGTAGCTGTAGGCGAGTTTCTTGGTGCCATAGTAGTCGACGATGGCGTCGGAGAATTGGGGCCAGCCGTCGAGGAGGTTCCACCAAAGGATGCCTGTGCGACGCCACTTGTGCGTGCGAAAGAGTTCGATGTGAAACTTGCAAGCCTCGGCTTGGGAGATCTGGCTGGCGGCTGCGAACTCATCAAGCGTGTCTGGTACGTGGCCAAAGAGCTCGCGGACCTGGTTGGCCATGAGCTCGACGCGGTAGTCATAGATGTCGACGCCAGGGACTGGGGAGCTGGCGTGGAGGAGCCACTCGTCGTTGTCTTGGTAGGGCCAGAGCTTGTCGGCCGATAGGAATCGGCGCATGGACACGGGGTCGGGGCAACCGTGGTAGCCGATCTCGCTGGCAAAGTGACAGAGGGACTCGGTATAGAAGCGGCTCTTGAAATAGTCGCGCGGGCCCCAAAGATGGTGCTCGGGCAGATGGCGCTGTCCCTTGGCAAAGGCTGCACCGTCGATGTACGGCGAGCAGGGCAGGTAGGGCCGGGCAGTATCCTCGATGCGCAGTATGGCGGGAAGGGTCTTGCGAGTGAGGGCGTTGTCATTGGGGTCGAGTCCTCGAGCTAGCCAGGAGTGGTCACACTCGTTGTCGCCGGCCCAGAGCGCGATGCAGGGATGATGGCGTAGGCGACGCACGACGGTGCGCGCTTCGTCGGCAAGTCTTTGCTGGAACGCTGCGTCCTGCGGATAGACGCCGCACGCCATGGAAAAGTCCTGCCATACCAGGATGCCCTTCTCGTCGCAGGCGTCGTAAAAGAGATCGTGCTCGTAGACATTGCCGCCCCAGCAACGCAGCATGTTGCAGCCTAGATCGTCGGCCATGGCCAGCGCCATGGGAATCCGGTCGCGGTCTCGGCTGTGGTAGGCATCGAGGGGCACCCAGTTGCTGCCCATGATGAACACCCGCTCGCCGTTTACCCAGAAGCAAAAGGCGCCGTT
>CAYOBT010000150.1:0-6412 GCA_964402205.1 uncultured Anaerolineales bacterium | reverse complement strand
GAGACGCCCTCGGGCAAAGGAAAGATGTACTCGCCCTCCACCTCGTAGGGCAGCTCGTTGACGAACACCTGATCGATGTGCGTCGTGGCTATCCGGTCCTCGATGGTCACCTGCACCCGGTGGTACTTGATAGCGAGGCTCTTGAGCGGGGGCATGGGCCCAGGCTCTGGGGGGATAGGCACAATGATGCCGTCCGCCCGGGCTCTACCGGGAATCGCGATCACGAGAAGACCCAACACGAACACCAGCACAAGCCAGCGCTTCCACATGGCGTACCTCCTTGGGGTTACCGGGTCGTCCATCATACGGACGCCCTACACCCCCTTGCGGTTCCCAGGAATGACCTGCGAGCGGGCATCCGGGCGTCGCTGCATTGGCACCACGCGATCTTGCTCTGCGCCAGGCGGTCTGCTATACTATGGCATCATACACGCCATAGACAGAGGCTAGGACGGAGCCGAGTAGGCGGCGACAGGGCGTCCAGAGAGCTCGCAGGCGTCAGAAACGCACGTGAGAAGCGAGCGCGTACCGATCCGCCGAATATCCCTCCCGAGCCTGCAACCGAAAGGGCCCTTGGCGCCCGAATAGGCTTGCACGGAGCCGTTCCACGTTACCGGAACGTGCCTATCAGGCGGCCACTGGTGCACCCCGGTAGGCACTCGAGTGGGCCGCTATCGACCGCAGCCGCCGTCGTCGCCCGCTGTGTGGAGCCAAGCACCCCTTCTGGGGATGCCTTGTTACTCCTTGTGCATGCGGCCAATCGGGGTGGTACCACGGGATCCCCACATCGCCCGCTTTGACAGCGGCGACAGGCTCTCGTCCCCAGCGGACGAGAGCCTTTTTGCGTACCGACGTCAGAAGGAGCGGAACCATGCCATTCAAGGATGCCCCCAACCAAGCCGTCATGGGCGACGCGCTCGTCGCCCATGAGCACGACATTCTCCAACTGTGGAAAAAGACCGAGGCGTTCGAGCGCGGCCGGGTCAGACGCAAGGGCATGCCCAAGTGGTCCTTTATCGATGGGCCGATCACCGCCAACAACCCGATGGGCGTCCACCACGGTTGGGGACGCACCTACAAGGACCTGTTCCATCGCTACTGGACCATGCGGGGCCGAGAGACCCGCTACCAGAACGGGTTCGATTGCCAAGGCCTCTGGGTTGAGGTCGAAGTCGAGCGTGAGCTCGGGTTCACTTCCAAGCGCGATATCGAGGACTATGGGCTTGCACGCTTTGTCCAGGCGTGTAAGCAGCGTGTCCTGCGCTATGCCGCTGTCCAGACCGAGCAGTCTCAACGTCTCGGCTACTGGATGGACTGGAACGACCCCGACACGCTCCGCCTGCTCGCTGACAAGCTTGGCGAGGACCCCTCCCAAGAGTTGACGCTCCCAGGTCCCGATGGCCCCGTGACCAGCACGGTCGAAGACCTCGTGGGCAGGCTTGGCCTTCCCGAGCTGGGCGGAAGCTATTTCACCTTCTCCAACGAGAACAACTATATGATCTGGCGCTTTCTCCAAGAGTGCCACCGCCGGGGCTGGCTCTACCGAGGCGTCGACTCGATGCCCTGGTGCCCGCGCTGCGCCACGGGCATCAGCCAACACGAAATCGTCACGGACGGCTATCAGGAGCGCACGCATCGCTCTGTGACCCTGCGGCTGCCGCTCCGGCAGCAAGAGAACGCATCGCTGCTGGTCTGGACCACGACGCCATGGACGCTCACCAGCAACGTCGCCGCCGCCGTCGGCCCTGACTTGCCTTACGTACAGGTGCGACAAGGCGACGAGACCTTCTACCTCTCCAAGGGTGCCGTAGAGATGCTCCAAGGCTCCTACGAGGTGATCCGCGAGCTCCCTGGTGCCGAGATGGTTGGGTGGACCTACGATGGCCCCTTCGATGAGCTTGAGACATCGCAGCAAGCGGGAGGCTATCTTAGCCTTGACGCCGAACTGCGCACGTCCAGCCACTCGGCTGCGGACGCCCACGTGGTCATCCCCTGGGACGCCGTCGGCGAGCAGGAAGGCACGGGGATCGTGCACATCGCCCCTGGCTGTGGCGCCGAGGACTTTGAGCTGGGCAAGGAGCACGCTCTACCGATCATCTCGCCGCTGGATGATGAGGGGACCTTTGTGGAGGCGTTTGGATGGCTAGCCGGGCTAGGCGCCGCCGAGGCCGCGGAGCCGATCTTTCAGGACCTCCGCGAGAGAGGCTTGCTCTACCGCGTCGACGACTATACGCACCGCTATCCCACCTGCTGGCGCTGCGGCACCGATCTGGTGTTCCGCCTCGTCGACGAGTGGTTCATCAGCATGGATGAGCTGCGAGAAGACATGATGCGGGTGACCAAGCGGATCCGCTGGATCCCATCGTTTGGTCTCGAGCGTGAGCTCGACTGGTTGCGCAACATGCACGACTGGATGATCAGCAAAAAGCGCTACTGGGGCCTCGCCCTCCCCTTCTGGGTCTGCGATGACTGTGGTGAAGTCAGCGTGATCGGGGACGAGCGGGAGCTCAAGGAACGCGCCGTAGCGGGTTGGGATGTCTTTGCGGGCCACACGCCCCATCGACCGTACATCGACGCCATCGAGCTCCAATGCCCCAAGTGTGGCGGCCGCATGCACCGTATCCCCGACGTCGGCAACCCCTGGCTGGATGCGGGCATCGTGAGCTTTTCCACGCTGCGGTACCGTAGCGACCGTGAGTACTGGGATGAATGGTATCCCGCCGACTGGATCAGCGAGTCGTTCCCCGGCCAGTTCCGCAACTGGTTCTACAGCCTTCTGGCCATGGGCACCGTACTCGACAACAGCCCGGCCTTCCGCGAGAACTTTTCCTATGCCACCCTCCTCGCGGAGGATGGCCGCCCCATGCACAAGAGCTGGGGTAACGCCATCGAGTTCAACCAGGCCGCCGACAAGATGGGCGTCGATGTGATGCGTTGGCTCTATTGCGCCCACAAGCCAGAGAACAACCTGCTCTTTGGCTACAACCGCGCCGATGAAACACGCCGTCGCTTTATCATCCCGCTCTGGAACGTCTATAGCTTTCTCGTCACCTATGCCAATCTCGATGGCTGGGAGCCCGATTGGGCGCTGGACGATCCCGGCAGGCCCGAAGGTCCCACTCCGCGGAGCGCCAACCCGTTGGACCGGTGGATCCTCGCTCGTCTGAATGAGGTCACCGCGAGAGTAACGGAAGCGCTCGCCAACTCGGATCCCTATGGCTCAACGCTGGCGCTGGAAGCCTTCCTCGACGACCTCACCAACTGGTACGTGCGTCGCAGCCGGCGGCGCTTTTGGAAGAGCGAGCGCGACGAGGACAAGCAGACGGCCTACGCAACGCTGTACCACGTCCTGCTCAGCTATGCCAAGATCCTGGCTCCGTTCATCCCGTTCATCACCGAAGCCATGTACCAGAACCTGGTGCGCGAGGTTTGGCCCGAGGCGCTGGTCAGCATCCACAACTGTGACTGGCCAGAGACCGATGAGGCGGCCGTCGACGAGGACCTTCTTGCACAGATGGATCTGGTGCGCAATCTGGCGGGCCTAGGGCTCAGCGCACGCAACAGCGCCAGCATCAAGGTTAGGCAGCCTTTGGCTTCTGCCATCGCTTGGTGCCCAGAAGGGAACCGCAACCTGAGCGAGGCGATGGTCAATATCGTGGCCGACGAGCTCAACGTGAAGGCCATCACCTTTGCCCAGCAGGAGGCGGAGGTTGTCACCTACCGCATCGTCGCGGACGGTAGCCAGCTAGGCCCTCGCCTGGGTCGTGACTTTCCCAAGGTTCGCGCGGCATTGGCAGAGCGCCCACCGGAGGAGATAGCCGCTGCCGTCAAGTCGGGCGATCCTGTCACGGTCATCGTCGACGGGGCGGAGGGCGGACGTCACATCAGCCTTGCCCCTGACGAGATCCTCGTTGAGCCGCAGGCCCGAGAGGGTTGGGCCATGGCCGAGGAGAAGGGGCTCCTTGTTGCCGTTGACGTCACCATCACGTCCGCGCTGCAGGCGGAAGGGTGGGCGCGTGACGTCATCCGCCAGATCCAGACGCTGCGCAAGGATGCTGACTATGAGCTGGATCAGCGGATCACCATCGGCATCTTTGCTGGAGATGGCGAACTGGCGCAAGCGCTCGAGCCTTGGCAGACCCACATCATGGAAGAGACGCTCGCGACGAGTCTCCTCACGGCCGATGAACATCAGGCTTGGGACCAGCGCAAAGAACTCAGCCTCGACGGGCACACTGTGGAGCTCGCCGTCCGAGTAGTCTAGCCACACATCGCACGAGGCCGAGGCGACTTGAACGTCGCCTCGGCCTCGTGTTGGTAGCTACCGACGGATGCACGGTCGTGATGGCTTGCTACTCCGAAGCGCCCGCCAAATCTGCCAACTCGATCCGAGTCACCATGAGGCACGACTCACCATAATCCTCCACGCCCTCTTGGAGCAATCCCCACACCCGAACCAGCTCGCCGCATTCGCCTAGCCGGCGTAGCGCCTCTACCAAGGCGTCGTCCTGGGCGCTGATGCCATACTGACCACCGGGCCACCGGCAGTCGAAATAGTCGTCGTACACAGCTCCATCCGGAAGGGGGACGATGCGTCCAATCCAGGCTTCCACGACGCGATCGCCCGCTTTCCGCTCAGGCAGCGGCCACACCTGCGCCACGTTCTCCACGACCAGCCGGGCATCTCCATAGTCGACGACATCTTCCTCTCGCCAAGCCTCGACGGTCACTAGCCGGCCAGTATCGCGTATGCCGCCCAGGACCTCGTCGACAGTCGCGTCGACGCCGCGCACGCCTAGCTGCCGTGCAGGATCGCTCCAGACGCGTGCCATGTCGTCGAAAGCCGATCCGGTGGGCAACCTATGCACGCTAATCACATAGCTGGCAACGGTATTCGCCCTCGTAGGCGTAGGCATCGGGGTCCGCGTTGGCCAGGGCGTCGCCGTTGCCAGCGCCTGGACACGCGCCACGCCATCGGAAGCCACCACCAGCTCGCAGACTATGGCCTTGGGACCATGGACCATCACGCCGAAGCGATCTACCTCGCCTTCGGGGACCAGACGGCGCACCTGCAAACGCCATGCTCCCCAGCAGAACATCGCCGGCCCGCAGGCATCGTCCCAGAGGGGCTCGAGGATGCCATCGGCGATGCCCTCGTCCACCAGCTCGCCCCACGCCAGATCGCGAAGCCATTCAGCGGGCAGCTCCTCTCGCGGCAACGGCGTCCCACTGGGAGCTGGGGGGGAAGGCATTGACTCCTCGGTGGCCATGGGAGTGGCGGTCGACGAGGCACCCATAGCGGCGGACACCATATCATCTGTTGGTGCCATCAACGTGCGAAAGGCCTCGCTTTCGACGAGCACGGTGCACGAGGAAAGCAACGCCAACACCGCGAGGTGCAGAGCACCTACCAGTAGCGGATGCAGCCACGGAACCAAACGAGCGTGGCGATCGTCCATAGGATAGCCACGACCATTCGGGGAGGACTGCCATGGCCAGCGGACTCGCAATCGTTGCACTCGTCGTCTCTCTCGCTCTACTCGGCCTTGCGGGGGACAACGCACACTAGCGCTATCATACACGGCCCGACTCGATCGGCAAGGCCGCAACGAGACGAGGCTTCGAGTGTTTGGAAAGATGGAGCCATCACCAGGGAGAAGCAAGCATGCACGCGCTCTCGATCATCGGCATCGTCCTAGCACTGGCCATGCTAGCCCTCGCAGGGCGGGAAACGGGCCATCGCTAGCCTCCGTGCGCTGTAGAATGGAAAGGAGCGCATCGCCGCAAAAGCAGCGATCCGCTCCTTTCCTACGAATGGCAACTCACGTTGCCCTAGAAGGCTCGATACGCATCCTGCTTGGCATTGCAGATCGGGCAGCGGTCGGGGGCATCCCCAACCAGCGTATGACCGCAACGCGAGCAGACCCGGATATTGTCCACGTCCAGATCGGCCCCCGACTCGGCAGCCGCCTTGGCTTCGCGATAGAGCGCGGCGTGCGTCTGCTCCGCCTTCCAGGCCCAGCCAAAGCTGCGCGAGGCGCCTCGCTCCTGCTGGAACTCGGCGGCCGCCTTGTACACGGGGTACATCTCGGCCACCTCAAAGTCCTCGCCTTCGATGGCCACGGCCAGGTTCTCTGCCGTCGGGCCTAGCCCAAAACCGGCCCCCGCCACCGTCTGCACGGCGCCGAACTGGTCTCGCATGACGGTAAAGTGGCTGGTTGCGTGGATCTGCTCCGCCCATGCGATAGCTCGAAAGAGCCGCGCGATGTTCGGGAGCTCGTCCTTGTCGGCCCTGTCGGCATAGATGAGGTATCGCATGTGCGCCTGGCTTTCGCCGGCAAAGGCGCTCTGAAGGTGGCCGAGGGTCATATCGTGCATGCTGGTGCATCCTTTCGCGTGCGTATGCCGAGCC
>CAYOBT010000149.1:0-6415 GCA_964402205.1 uncultured Anaerolineales bacterium | reverse complement strand
GCGCCAGGTCATAGCCGTGCAGCTCGCGGAAACGCCGCAGTGTCGTGGCTCCCAAGGCCGGAAACGTGGAAGGCGGCTCGTCTGTGAACACGGCCCACGCCGTCTTGCCAAAGGTATCCTCGAACCGCTTGCGATACTCCTCGTGAGTGAGCTCCACAAAGAGATCCATGGCGTCAGGATTGGTGAGGTCCGCCCACTCTTGGGTGCCGTACGGATCGCCACAGGTCGTGAGCCCACGGCGCCGGGCCACGGCCATCATGCGCCACGTCCCCTCTGGCACTCGCCAGGTGAGCTTGCCGTTCACGACATCGTCTCGCAGGTCCACCATGGCATCGCCCTCGATCCACGTGCCATCGCGGACGGGCGCGGCGGTGACGCTCACCACGTTCCTTGGCAGCGGCCAGGCAAGGTCGCGAGGCCCTTGGACGTCGGTGGCCACTAGGTCCATGTTGCGCATGACATACTCGGGGTCGGCGGCAGGCACGAGGCCGGCCGCAGTGCCGCTCGCCCAGGGATAGTCGTCATAGAGCCACACGCGCATGCCGAGCGCACGCGCCTTGTCCAGGCACGCGCCAATGGCGTTCCAGAACTCGTCCGAGAGGTAGGGCGTCACCATGCCTGGCCTCGGATGCAACACCGCGGCATCCACATGCTGCGCGTGCATCTGTTCGAGCTGCCAGGCCAGGCGATCCGGCTCCAAGACCTCGTTCAGAAACCAGAACGGCACAGGTCCGTGCTCCAGCGGCGGACGACGGAACTGCGCCTCCAGCGATCCCCAATCAGCCATCTTCTTCCCCTCCAGCGCTCGCAAGAAGCGCCTCCACGTCGGCTCGCCATGGCATGGCCCCGGCTGCCCCTAGCTGCGTCACCGTCACCGCCCCCGCCGCATTCGCGTATCGCACCGCCTCCAGCCACGGCTTGCCGCTCGCCAAAGCAAGCGCTAACGCTGCCGTCGACGCGTCGCCCGCCCCCGTGGTGTCCACGACGGGCACGCCAAAGGCAGGCACACGCGATTCGAGGTTGGGCGCAGCTACATAGGCGCCACGTCCCCCCAGTTTCACCACAACGCCTGCCAATCCCGATGCCAGCAGGTCGCGAACGCCCTCTTGCCAGCGGAACTCGTCCTCTCGCGAACACCCCAGCAGGCACGCGATCTCGGCCTCATTGCCCGTGAGCACGGTGTGCTGCCCCCACCGCTGGGGCTGCTCATGGCGCGCCGGACCAGCGTCGAGGACGGCGAATTCCTCGTGAGCATCCGCCCAATCTAGAGCCGCCTGGACACAGTCGAAGGGCACCTCATAGTTGGTCACGACGACATCGGGCGCTGCCTCGTCCAATGCACCGCGGACATGGGCGACCGTCAGCCGCTCATTCGCCCCTCGCGCCACCACGATGGTGTTCTCTCCCTCATCGTCGACCATGATGACCGCCATGCCGGTTGGCGCCTCGGCCGAACGGGAGATGCCAGCCGTGGCGACTCCCTCAGCCTGCAGCGCTTCCATCGCCTGATCCCCATAGACATCCTGGCCCACGCTGCCCACCATCCGAGCTGTGCCGCCTAACCGCGCCACAGCGATGGCACAGTTGGATCCCTTGCCCCCGCGACCCGTCGTGATGCCATGCGCCATCAGGTTCTCGCCGTGCTCGGGCACACGCGGCACCCGCATGACCAAGTCGGTGTTGATCGACCCAACAACCGCAACCGCGATAGATCGCCCCACTCAGCCCTCCTTCCGTGCGTGCCCCAGCGTAGGGTTCGGGTGGTCTGCTGTCAAGGAAGCGACTCCAGCCGCAACCAGGGAGGTTGACATGGCTGGATCGCAGGAGTAGAATCGGCACACATGCGGAATCGGGCCACGGGGCGCCACCAAGGCACTGTATGCCGCCGCTTTCTGGGCGTCCTCGCTGGCGCACAAAGACCGTCGAACTCACGCCAGCACCCATACGGGCGCTGGCGTTTTGGCTATGGGGAGGATTCGTAGGTAGATGGTCGAGGTCACTCCATTTCGCGGGCTGCGGTACGCGCCCAAGCTGCGTCATCAGCCCGTCTACTCGCCGCCGTACGACGTCATCGACACTGCAGAGCGGGAGCGTCTCCTCGCGAGCAGCCCCTACAACGTGGTACACGTGACGCTGGGCCCCAAGAATGCTCCTGAGCACTGGTACCAGGAGGCAGCCCAACGCCTCAGCCAGTGGCGAGCCCAGGGCATCCTCCTGCGCGATCAAACCCCGGCTCTATACGCGTATGAGCAGGCTTTCGATGGCCCGGAAGGCCCCCCGCTCGTGCGACGCGGCCTTTTCGCGCGCGTACGTCTGGTGCCCTGGGGAGAGGGGATCCATCCCCACGAGAGAACGCATAGTGGCCCCAAGGCTGACCGATTGCGTCTCATGAGATCGCTACACGCACAAGAGAGCCCGGTCTTTGGGCTCTATCGGGATCCGGAGGGCGCCCTCGAGAAGCTACTCGGCGCGGCACCCGCCGATACCATCACCACGACCGATGCTGACGACGTCCGTCACACGTGCTGGAAGGTCACCGATAGGCAGATCCTGGACCAAGCAGCTACCTTCCTTCGCAGCCGCGATGTCGTCATCGCCGATGGCCACCATCGCTACGAGACCGCGTTGGCCTACCGCGATGAGGTGCGCCGGCAGCGTCCCGCGGGCAGCCAGACCGGAGCCCACGACTATGTGTTCATGTACCTGACGGCGGCAGAGAGCCCTGGCCTGGTGATCCTGCCGACGCATCGCATCGTCACCACACCGCTTCCGGTAGGCGACGATCAACTACGCGCCACCCTCGCCAGCTCGTTCGAGCTACGCCCCGTGACGTGCGACGAGAACCTGCCGTCGGCCATCGCGGCGCGACACAACGGCGAACTCTCCCTCGGGATGAGGCTGCCCTCGGGCGCGTGGACGCTGACACTGCGCGATCGCAAGATGGCCCACAGCGCCATCGCAGACGGTCAGCCCGAAGAGCTAGCCGAACTTGATGTATGCGTGCTGCAGAACCTGGTGCTAGCTCCTCATCTCGGCATCTCATCGGAAGACCTCACGCATGGCGATGCCGTTCGCTATACCATTCACCCCAAAGAGGCCTGTGCTGCCGTCGCCGAGGGGCAAGCGGCAGCCGCCTTTCTACTCGGTCCGACGGCTACCGAGCAGGTTTGGCGAGTCGCCGTGGCAGGTGTCACCATGCCTCAGAAGAGCACTTACTTTTACCCCAAGCTGCTGACTGGCCTTGTCATGAACCCACTGGTGGACTAGATACCGCCAGCGCACTCGGTTCGCAGAGGAGGAATCCATGCGCATCCTGGTCACAGAGACCATAGGGAAACCGGGGCTCGATATCCTGGCCGGGTGTGGCCAACTGGATGTCGTCAAGAACCCGTCGCCGGAAGCCCTGATCGAGATGATTCCAGCCTACGAAGCGCTGATCGTCCGAAGCCGCACCAAGGTGACAGCGGATGTTCTCGAAGCTGGTACCAACCTCAAGGTCGTGGGGCGCGCTGGGACCGGCGTGGACAACATCGATCTCGACGCGGCCACCAAGCAGGGCGTCTTTGTGGTGAACGCCCCCACGGGCAATAGCAACGCCGTGGCTGAGCATACCATCGCACTGATGCTGGCCCTTGCCCGGCGCATTCATCCCGCAGTCCACTCGCTCAAGCAAGGCCGCTGGGAAAAGAGCTCGCTGCAAGGTCACGAGGTGCTGGGCAAAACCCTAGGCCTCATCGGCTTGGGACGCATCGGCTCGCTGGTCGCATCCAAGGCCAAGGGTCTGGACATGCGAGTCATCGCGCACGACCCCTACGCCTCGCCAGAGCGAGCCGCCTCCAGCGGCGTCGAGCTCGTCTCGCTGGACACGCTGCTATCCGAGGCCGATTTCCTGTCGGTGCACACGCCGCTCACGCCACAGACCAAGGGCTTGGTGGATGCCGAAAAGCTCGCCTTGCTCAAGCCGACGGCGTACGTCATCAACTGCGCCCGTGGCGGTATCGTGGATGAAGCCGCCCTAGAGGCAGCGCTGCGCGAAGAGCGCATCGCGGGAGCGGCGCTGGACGTGTTTGAGCAAGAGCCGGCCACCGAGCATCCCTTGGTCGGGCTGCCCAACGTCGTTGCGACACCGCACGTGGGAGCCTCCACCAACGAGGCGCAGGAGAACGTCGCGAAAGACGTGGCGCTGTCGGTCAAAGACGTGCTCGAGGGCCGCATGCCCGCCAACCCTGTCAATGTCCCCTACCTGCCGCCTCAGGCCGCCGACTTTTTGGCGCCGTACATCGATCTCGCGGAGCGACTCGGCAGCCTATTCTTACAGTGGCGGGGCGAGTTGGCCGATACTGTTGAGCTCATTTACGACGGGGACCTCTGCGAGCACGATACGCAGGTGCTGACCTCAGCTTTCCTCGCTGGCCTGCTGACGCCTGCCTACAGCGAGCCGGTGAACATCGTGAACGTGCAGCGGCTGGCAGCGGAGCGAGGGCTGGTGACGTCCGAGATGCGCAGGGGACACACGCGCATCGCCGGAAACCTGATCACCGCCCGCTATCCCAAGGCTGACTCTGACCAGAACATCTCGGGAACCATGGTGCAGGACGAGCCCCATCTGGTCGCCTTGGATAGCCAGCGGCTCGATTGCGTGCTCCAGGGCAACATGCTGCTGGACCTCCACCATGACCGACCGGGCATCGTCGGACGGATGGGCCTCATCCTCGGCGAACGCGACATCAACATCTCGTTCGTGCAGATGAGCCGCGTCCACCGTGGCGGGCCTTCGATCATGATCCTTGGTCTTGATGATCCTGCCGATGAAGCCATCATGGAGCAGGTCGTCGAGGTACCCAATGTTCAGCGTGTGCGCATGGTTTCGCTGCCCACGCTGCCAGGCTACCAGGAGCCTCCCTTGGCCTAGGCTCTGACAAGGAAAGAGGGCCGGCCGCTTTCGCGGCCGGCCCTCGTGCTAGCGTCCGACTAGCTCTCCCAGAGCGTTTTGGCCTGCGCCATCAGCGCGATCGCCTGCTCATGGCGAGGCCGCTCGCTAGGCAAGGTCGGCTTCCAGGGCGTCATCAAGAAACCCTGCAGCTTCTCGACCGGAAGATGCTCCCGAGCATGCGCCACCGTCAACCGCATGTTCTCCGTCGTCGACCAGTTGCTGCCCGTGGGCACCTGATCGTAACCAGCCTCAGCCAGGCGCTGGTAGGTGGCCACCTCGTTGCACGGAGAATCGAACGCGGTACCATAGTACCAGTTGCTCTGGAGCACCGAGCGTGGCATGCGCTCATAGTAATCGTCGTGGTTCCAGGCATAGTCTGACCAAACCCACGCCTGTGCGCCCTTTTCCTCCACGAGGCCCACAAGGTATTCCAGATCATGCCACCACAGCTCGTGCTGGCGCACCACCACGTAGGCATAGTTGCGCTGATGTTGCCAGGTCTCCTCGTCCATGCCTAGATGGAAAAGCCGTGGCTCGTCAAACAGGTCGATCACCTCACGGATCAGATCCCGGCAAACCTCATAGTAGCGCGGCGTGGACACAGCCCGGCTGTACGCACCCAGCCAGATATCGTGCGTCGCGGAGAAGTTCAGCTTCGGGATCGGCTCGAGTCCCATCCCTCGCAGCCGCGACAGCTCGGCCCGCAGCTCATCGGCAGACCAGGAACCCTCCACGGCAAGTTCCGGATGGCTGTCATAACGGACGCCTTCTCCCAAGTCGATGACCAGGGTGTTGATACCAGCACCTACCGCCCTTTCCGTCAAATCCTCCCATAGGCCGCGATCACACCGCAGATAAGGGCGCGCCGTGATATGCTCCGCGCTGCCCGATGCCTCGCGATCGCTCCACATGTTGTAGCCTAGATGCAACAGCAGCCCCCACATCATGGCCTCGTCCGATGTCCCCTCACGCCCGCTCATCTTGCACCCCCTCACTCTGTGGCGCCATGCCTGCCTCTTTGAGCAGCGCCCGCGCAACCTTTCGTCCCCACACCACAGCATAGTTCATGCCGCGATCCTCGGGATACACCTGGGCCATGGACGAGAGCCATAGATTGCCTACGGGCGTCTTGAGCTCTGGCCGCAACTGCGAGTAGTGTAGCCCGATGACAGGTTGCGCATTGGGTTCCCGCCATGCCCAGCATACCTGAACCCAATCGCGAGAGAACCCAGGGAACATGCGCTGCAGATAGGGCTCATAGGACGCCAACAGCGCATCGGCTGTCATCTCGTAAAACGGGTCGGCCACATCCAGGTACCGTGACAAGTATGCCAGATGCGCCCCGCCATAGTCCTCAGGGCGCTGCATGCTCGTGTGTTCGATAACACCGGTAAAGGGGATGGAGGGATCGCCCACATTGAGCCAGTAGGTATCCGAGAGGCTCCGGTCCAGCTTGAGCACCAGACAGACGTTGCCGAGATA
>CAYOBT010000148.1:0-6426 GCA_964402205.1 uncultured Anaerolineales bacterium | reverse complement strand
CCGGGCCTCGTCTGCGAATCCGGGCCTCGCCCAAGAAAAGAGGGGGCGCGTGAACGACGAAAGCACACGGCGCGAACGCCGTCACCGAGTCGAAGTCATCTACCTGAGGGGGGCCGGTCTCGGCGCCAAGGCGCCGCCCGCCGACGGCATCGAGACCATCCGGGAGCTCCTGGCTAGCGCCACCCCTGGAGCCCAGGTGTGGCTCGTAGCGCCTTGGGGCATGCGCCTCACCAACGACTTGCTACGCCTCAAGCTCATCGCACGCGTCGCGCGCTCCTACGGCCTCGACCTTCGCCTGGTCACCATCCACAGCCACACGCGGATGCTGGCGCGCGAGGCCGGCATCGCCGTGTATGCCTGGGTTCCTTGGCGTCTGCGTCGCTACCGGCGCGCCAGGCCTGGCTCGCCGGCAGAGGGCCACGCCGCCGCGCGCGTGCAACCCGTCAAGACTGGCCTTGGCTGGCGCTGGCGCAGGCGTCCTCGAAACCTCGCGCTCGGGCCCGTGCTGCTGGCCTTGGCCGGCACCGCGCTGGTGCTAGCCATGGCTGCGGGGACTCTGCTCCTGCTCATCCCCCGTGCCGAGGTCACCGTGCACCCCGTCGTGCACGACGTCAAGGTCTCCTTCACCGCTACCGCCAACCCAAGGCTTCTCACCACGGACTATGGCCGGGCCATGATCCCCGCGCGCTACATCCAGGTCATCGTCTCCGGTAGAGGACAGGTGCCTGCCTCGGAGGTCGTGGCGGTGCCGGCCGAGCACTCTTCTGGGGAGGTGGTGCTCGTCAACCGTACCCGCGAAGAGCTGGTGATCCCTCAAGGAACCATCGTGCGATCGGCCGCGGGCAGAGTCGTACGATTCTACACCCTAGCCGAGGTCACCTTGCCACCCGAGCTCTATGCTCACCGGCGTGTGGGCGTCATAGCCATGGAGCCCGGATCCAATGGCAACGTCAACGCCTTGACCATCACGGTGGTCGAGGGGGAGCTCGCCAATCGCGTGGAAGTGATCAACGACGCTCCAACACGCGGCGGCGCCGAAGAGTCCGTGCCGGTGGTAGCAGCGGACGATATCAACATGCTACGCGACACCCTCTGGCAGCGGCTCTACGGCCAGGCCTACGAGGAGCTCAAGGCTCAGATCGAGCCGGGCGAGTTCGTCCCCATCCAGAGCATGTCCCAGGACAGTGTGGAAGTGATGTCCTTCGAGGCCGATCAAGCGTGGGGTGCCCGCAGCGACTATGCCACGGGCGAGATGCGCGTGGTGGCCAAGGCCCTGGCGGTGGACGGCAACGCCCTCAACGACCTAGCCATCGCCATGCTGGAAGCTACGGCCGGCCAGGCCGCCGACGGCTTTCGCGTCCTGCCTGATAGCCTGGTGGTGATTCGCGCACCCGATGCCACGCACGCCAGCAACCTAGACGGGCTGGTCTTTGAAGTGGTGGCCCGCGGAAGCCTCGGGCCCGACATCACCGAGGAGCAGGTGCGCTCCTGGGTGCGCGGAAAGGACCCCGACAAGGCCGCCCAGCTGCTGGTAGATCGTATGGAGTTGGTGGACGAGCCGACAATTCGCGTGTGGCCGAGCTGGTGGGGGCGCCTGCCCCTCTTGCCGGGTCGAGTGGATGTGGCCATGTCCGCCGTCGGAACCGCGATCGGATTCGGGCCAGGACCCGCGCTGGGAGCCGGAGCGGGCTAGTGCGCTACCTGGCATTGGATGTGGGCGACGAGCGCATCGGCGTAGCCGTAAGCGACGCGGGAGGGCTGATCGCTCGGCCGCTGGAGGTGATTCCACGCGTGCGCGGCGCAGCCAGCTTCCGTCGGATCGTGGCACTGATCGAGGCGTATGGCGGCGCCACCGATGGCGGCGCCACCGATGGCGGAGACGCCGGCACCGACATCGGCGTGGTAGGCATCGTGGTGGGATGGCCGCTCCTGCCCGATGGCTCCGAGGGCGCCCAGGTGCGCTCCACAGCTGCCTATATCAGGGGCTTGCAGCGTCACACTGATCTGCCCATCATCCGCTATGACGAGCGCCATAGCACCGCGCGGGCGCGGGAGCTCGCGGTGCGAACCGCAGTCGGCACCGGGGCTGGTGGAGGGCACCGTACGGACAATCTCGACGCGCTGGCTGCCGCGGTAATCCTGCAGGAATTCTTGAATGAGAGGGCTGAATAGCGTGGTAGGCGCACAGCATGCAGCATGCCTTGCCCGCTTTCCTTGGCCTTGCGTATGATGGAAGAGGTCCAGGAGGTGAGAGTGGCCCGCCTGAGGGCCATCCACGCCACCGCACGTCCACAACAGGGTGAGGATGGACATTCATGAACGAACGCCGTGCTCATAGCCGTGGTCAGAACCGCTTGGGCTACATACTCCGCGTCCTGCTCCGCCTGGTGACCCTGGTGGTGGGGAGCTCGGCGGTGTGCGTGGTGCTGGGGGGTGCTGGTATCTACCTATGGGCAAGCTCTGCCGCCGCCGATGGCTCTGACGACGTGCCCGTGACCGTCTCGCTGACGGCGGACAAGCTCGAGAAGGCGTTTTGGGACGTGTACCTCTTGCCCAAGCGCGATCTGGTGCTGACGCCCGCAGCTCCTGGCTATGACGGCCCGGCTCAGACGTTCGTCATCGAAAGAAGCGAGACGCTTTGGTCGGTCTCGTTGCGGTTGACGAATGCTGGGCTAATCAGCGATGCGACAGTGTTCCGCAGGGTCGTCCAGTCCGAGGGGTTGGACCGCCAGATCGAGGCCGGCGCCTATGCGCTACGTCCCAGCATGACCATGGACGAGATCATGCGCGAGTTCCAGGTGGGGCGCGTGCCCGATGTGGTGGTGACCATCCCTGAGGGCTGGCGTGCCGAGCAAGTGGCTCAACGTTTGGCAAAGATGGGCGTGGTGCGGTCGGAGCGCGAGTTCCTGGATGCCGTGTCCACCGTCGAGCTGCGCTACACGGCCATGCAGGGGATGCCCGACGGGGCCCCTGGGGGGCTGGAGGGATACCTCTATCCTGAAACCTACAAATTCGATACCGGGAGCCTGCCAGAAGAGGTGGTCACGCGGATGGTCTCGCTGCTGGTGTCTCAGGTGACGAATGAGATGGCCGATGAGGCCGTCAAGCGGGGCCTCACGATGTACCACGTGGTGACGCTGGCCTCGATTGTGGAGCGCGAGGCGGTGCTGGACGTGGAGCGCCCCATCATCGCCAGCGTGTACCTGAACCGCATCGAGCAGGGGATGCCGCTGCAGGCCGACCCCACGGTGCAGTATGCCAAGGGATGTGTGACGGGAGAGGACGAGGCGGGCGAGCTAAAGTGCTGGGAGCCGATGGTGCAGGAAGAGGCCATCACCGTCGAATCGCCCTACAACACGTTCCTGCATGCCGGGTTGCCGCCAGGTCCCATCTGCAGCCCACGTATCGCCTCCATCGAGGCCGTGCTGGAACCCGCCGATACCGACTATTTGTTCTTCTACTCAAAGCGTGATGGCTCTGGCGAGCACGTCTTTGCGCGCACCTATGAAGAGCACCTGCGCAATGAGCAGATCTACAGTGGGCTGGCACCGGCGGAAGAGTGACGAGATAACCACGAAAGGGAGCTCGCCTTGCTAATCGATATGCATGTGCACACGAGGCGCCATTCGGCGTGCGGCCGAGCAGAGCCGCAAGAGATGGTGGCCGCAGCACGCCGCTTTGGGCTGGATGCCCTTGTTTTCACAGAGCACCATGTCGTATGGGGAGAGGAAGAGCTCGCCGAGCTCCAGCATGAGTTCCCCTCGATCCGTCTCTTCACTGGCGTGGAGATCAGCACCGAGGCGTCGGGCGATCTCCTAGTCATCGGTGCGGAGGGAACGGACTGGTTCGCGCCGCGGATGCCCGCCGAAATTGCCGTGGAAGAAGCGCATGCTCGAGGCGGCATCGTCATCGCTGCACATCCCTATCGGGCTGGCTATGGCACCAAAGGCCTAGACAAGCTGCCACTGGACGCCGCCGAGATCTATAGCCTGCACATGCACCTAGGTGCGCACCAGCAGGCCGTTCGGCTAGCATCCGCTCGTGACCTCCATACGGTAGCGACTTCCGATGCGCACGCGCCTGATGCCGTCGGTTTGTATGCGATCCGTCTCGATGAGCCGGCGGTCTCAGAGAGGGCACTGGCCGAGATCGTTCTTGCGGGCATGTACACACTTTTCGCTGACGAGAATCGCGTCGAGGCCCTAAACCGCGACCGCGAGCCAGCGTGGCGAGAGGCCCAGAGGCTCATCGGTGAGGGGCTCGACGATGGCGACGTGGTAGCCAGAGTGGATGGCGTTGGCTACACCGAAGCGCGCTTGCTCCGCCAAGGCCAGCCGATGAGTTGGCCACTCCCCGCGTCGATGGAGGTTTTCGAGTAGGGAATCGATCTCGCCTCGGGTCTGCGCCATGCGTTGCGAGGCCTGTTCGCCTATCACGTTTCCTCTCACCACATGACAGTCAGATCGCCCGTGACATGCTCCGCGACGGTGTGCCGGCCCGTGCCGTCGTCCTGCCAGCGGAAGGGGATGTTGGTTCGCTGATGGTAGCGCGCGCTATTGCACACAAGCCTCAGGCCCTCGACGCGATCCAGGTCGGGATAGAAGTGAACGGTGGCATCGCATAGGCCCGTCACTAGCCAGCGGCGGGCGATCCCCAGCTCTTCGGGCGAGCGCTCGATGCACGAGATGATCCCGCTTTGCTGACTGTCCAGCATCAGGCGGCATTCGCAGTGCCAGGCCGTCGGAAGGCGATAGGTGGCATAGCCGTCATTGAGGATTGCCTGGTGCCCGAGCAGGATGGGAGCGCCCTGGGGCCATCGCCAGCGCAGCTCGACCGTCGTATCGGGCGCAAAGCCGGACACGAACCACCCGTTTCGCGAGCGAGCCAGCGTCATCATCGGCGCGCGCGTCGTCCGCTCGGGCCGTCTCGTCAGGAAGGCATAGCCCAGCCTAGCGAGGGCCCACCGCATGAGCTGCTCGGCGGGGAACGCGTCATCCGGATCGTCGGGCTGGAGCAGCGCCTTGCCCTTCACATAGCGGGCGGCCACGGTCCCACGTACCCATGCACACGCGCCGCCTTGCCAAGAGGGATCCTCGCGAAGTAGGGCCACCACACGCGGCTCGTCCATATCCGGGTCACCGACGGCCTCAGCGGTGGCCAGGATTCCGGTGCCGGGAGCCTCGGCGTGCGAGATGGCTCCCAGGCCACCAGCGCTGAACAGCCCGCGATGCAATAGCTCCGAGGGCCACGGATCGCCCTCGATCTCGTCCCCGCCATCCACTAGTACGGTGATCTGGTGAACGCCCTCAGTGGGCGCCGCGCGCTCCAGATCGAGCGCCGCGAGGAGCTCGTCGCTGGCGTGGACGATGGGGCCATACAGGAGAGCCTTGCCCCCCGTGGTGACGTGTTCCCTCAGGGCGCCCTCGGCCTCTGTGCCAGCATCGGGGACGGGCATCACCAGGATGGATCCGGCGAGGGCGTCGGGCGCCTGGCGTCGGCACGCGAGCCAGTTGCGCGTGGACATGACGGTATTCAGCGGCAACCCCTGATTGAGGGCGCCGCGCATGAACCAGTCGTTGAAAAAGGGCACCTGGAGGCGTTGACCCTCGCCAAAGGTCATCTCGTGGAACGCCTGGAAGGGATAGACCCACACCAGCGGGCCAGGCTGATCGGGCGCGTCCTGGTAGGCCGCCAGGATATGTGGGATCACCTCGTTGGGGCACTGCACGGGCATCTCACCGTACGAGTTGTCCACGGTGAGGAACTCGATCCACGACGGCCGCTGCACCTCGCCCTCAGCGGTGACCCTGCTCACGCTGAGGGGCAGGTAGATATCGTGGGGCTCGCGGCCATAGCGGTCGAGCCAGGGGGTGTTAAGCCACCAGGGGTCGTGGACATAGTAGCGGAAGGGGAAATCCTGGTCGGGGATCTCGACGATGCGCGACATATAGCCGACGAGCTCGATGCCGAAATCGCCGTCGATGGCAGCCCAGGGCGAGTTGGGCGGCGGCATGACATCCGAGAGGCCATAGATATCGGCCAGGGGCACGGCGTCGGCGGCGAGGTCGATGCCAGTGGCAAGGTTGGTGCCGCGAGTCTCAAGGGGAACGTCGGGGCACTCGGCGCGGAACAGCCGCCAGAAATCCAGCACCTTGTGGCGGTAGAGATTAGCTTTGCTGCCATCGAACCGGTCGCCGTCAAACAGGACGCCGGTAGTGTGCCAAGTCTCGGAGCCAAAGCCAAAGCCGTTGGATAGCCACAGATAGTCAAAGCCCAGGTCCCGCAAAAAGTGGACGCATTGCTTGCCGAGGAACGTGCCAATGGGTGTGCCCTCGGGGATGCCTCGCGGATAGCCGGCATAGGGGTTGCCATCGGCGTGCAGCGTGGCATAGCGCGCAGCTCCATCCACATGGGCATTGGGGTGGT
>CAYOBT010000147.1:0-6426 GCA_964402205.1 uncultured Anaerolineales bacterium | reverse complement strand
GAAGTAGCGTTGCGTCTCTAGGTTCTCCATGTCACCAATGTGCTGGCTCATGAAGGCGTATTCTTCTCGCGTCAGGCAGACCGTGTTCTTGAGCTCTGCCCCGCAGCCGAGCGTAGGCGTCGTTTCAAAGCCAAGCTTGATGGGAGAGGGGGCATAGCCGCGCGCTCGTCGCACCGGTTGAGCCACACCGTGGTCGGAGACGAACCATACGCTGTCATCACAGCGCGACTGGATGCCCCTATCGTGCAGCAAGAACCAATCAGCGATGTCGCCGAGACGCTCCAACGCCTCGTCGTTGTCGCGCGCCAAAGGCTCTTCGCTCAGATTGCCGCTGGTCATGACCAGCGGCACAGAGACCTCACGCAAGAGTAGATGATGGAGAGGCGTATAAGGCAGCATGATCCCGAGAAGGCGGCTATCGGGAGCCACATTCTGGGCGACAGAGCTGCTCGAAGCACGCTCTGCCAGCACGATAGGCGCTGCCATGGACGTCAGCAGCTCTTCCTCCTCGAGTTGCAGGTTGGCTTCCTTCCTGGCTGCCTTCAGATCGCGGCACATGATGGCCAGCGGCTTCCCCGGCCGCCGCTTCCGCTCGCGCAACCTTGCCACCGCCCGCGCGTCCGTCGCATCGCAGGCAAGCTGCATGCCACCCAAGCCCTTGATCGCGACGATCTCGCCACGCTCCAGATGCTGCGCAGCCGCGACCAGGGCGTCGTCTTGTTCCTCTATCCTCTCGCCGCTGGGAGCCAGCAACATCAGCTGGGGGCCACACACTGGGCAAGCGTTGGGCTGCGCGTGAAACCGCCGATCCAGGGGATCGTCGTACTCGGCCTGGCAGGCCGGACACATCCCAAAGGGGGCCATGGTCGTGCGGGGACGATCGTACGGTACGTCGCCAATGATGGTGAAACGAGGCCCACAATTGGTGCAGTTGGTGAACGGGTAGCGATAGCGTCGGTCGGTGGGGTCTAGAAGCTCTCGCAGACAGTCGGCGCAGGTTGCCACATCGGGGGAGACCAATTGGTAGGCCCCCTGTTGGGCCTCGCTTCGCAGGATGCGGAACTGCGCGTGCCCCTCAGCGACCGCGAGCTGGCAGTCCACGCTCTCGACCTGCGCCAGCGGCGGGGCTTCTGCGGAGATCGCCTGACAGAACGCTTCGAGCTCACCATGCACCGCCTCGGCCTGGATCTCCACGCCCCAACTGGTATTGCGAATCCAACCCGAGACATGATGCTCGTGGGCGAGCCTATAGACGGTAGGGCGGAACCCTACGCCTTGCACGATACCTTTGACGGTGATGCGCAGCGCACCGTCCCTGGTGCTCAACTCGAGAGCTGATCGGCCAGCCATGTGGTCCACTCTAGGATCCCGGTGCCTTCGGTAGAGGATACCGAGATCACTGGCACGCCCGGATTGAGCCCCTGCACGAGCCGACGGAACTCGGCCTCGTCAAAGGCCAAGTGCGGCATGAGATCGATCTTGTTGAGCACAACCGCATCGGTACGCTGAAAGATGGCCGGGTACTTGAGAGGCTTGTCCCAGCCCTCGGGCACACTAGACAAGGCAATGCGCAAAGATTCGCCGAGGTCAAACCCTACGGGACAGACGAGGTTACCGACGTTCTCGACGAGTACCAGATCGAACTGGTCCAGGTCGAGCTCGCTCAGCGCCCCTCGCACCTGCCGCGCGTCCAGGTGGCATCCGCCGCCGGTATTGATCTGGATCGCCGGAAAGCCCTCGCTCCGCACGCGATCCGAATCCACCGTCGAGGCCACATCTCCCTCGATCACGGCGATACGAAACCGATCGGCCAGCGCGTGGGCCGTTGCTAACAGAAAGGTTGTCTTGCCAGCGCCAGGGGACGCCATGATGTTCACCAAGGTCACGCCGTGCTCGCGACAGAGAGCGCGGACCTCAGCAGCAACGCCCTCGTTGGCGCGAAAGATTCGTTCCACCACGGGAATACGTCTCGTGGGCATCAGATCACTCCACCTCGATGCTATCAACGTAGAACTCGTTGCCGGTCACGACACGTGCCTGAGCCGCGCCACACTGTGGGCAGGTCCAATCAGCGTTCTCTGGCTCCCACGAGTGGCCGCAGGCGCGGCACTCTACCTGAACAGGGAGTCGACGAAACGTTAGCTCGGCCCCGCGCGCGCAGCTCTTTTCGCTCAAGAAGTCGAAATAGAACTGCACACTATCGTCCACAATGCTGGATAGCTCACCGATGACAAGATGGATGCGCACGACCCTGTCGGCCCCCGCCTCGGCGGCGTGGCGACAGACGATATCCAGAATGCTCTCGGTGACAGCAAGCTCGTGCATAGCTTGATCATTGTAGGCAGCGAGGCGACTCGATCCAAAACGAGAGTGGGTACTCGACCAAAGGCCTATGCGTCGGGCGCTGGGGCAGCGTTCATGAACACGAACCAAGCGCCCCCCACACCCAGTGTCATGTCTCCGAGGCTAAAGACGTTCGAGAGGGGCGAGCCAGCGGGGATGCACCAGATATCGCCCAGAAACCAAAGGGGCGTATCGACGGTAATCACCACCGAGTTGCTGGAAACAGCGGCTGCCACTTCCTCCGGGGTGCCCGCCAGACCCGCCATGCGCAGAGCCTCCATAGAGGCAGGCATGGCGCCAGCGTTGGCCAGAATAGCCACGCCGTTGAGCAAGAGCCCCAAACCCAGAAGGGGGATGCCCGGCACGCGCCAGTTGGCAGCACAAAAGATTCCTACGGCAACCATGCTCATCACATAGGCGCTGTGCCAGAGCGTCTCTCCGTACGGGACGAAATCCCAAGCACGAGAAAACAGCAATAGTTGCGCGCCCATGCCGCACGCCACAAGCCATGGCCACCGGAAATCCACCTGGGCGAGCCCCGATACGCTGCGCCACAGCACCATGGCTGCCACGAGCCCCACCACGACGCCTAGCAGAAAGATCACGGCACCCGGCTCTTCTCGGGTTCGTCAACGGCCCATGCCATCCTGCCGTCTGTCTCGTCGACTAGCTCTAGCATTGCGCGCACAACCTGCGGGTCGAACTGGCGGCCAGCGTTGCCACGCAGTTCCTGGATTGCGACCGCCAGCGATAGCGGATCGCGGTACACACGACGGGAGGTCATGGCATCGAATGCATCCGCCACACGCAGGATCCGGCTTCCTAGCGGAATGTCCTCACCTCGGAGCCCACCGGGATAGCCGCCCCCGTCATAGTCCTCATGATGGTGCAGGATCAGATCCTGACCCTCGCTAAAGAGCCTAAAGCTGTTCACAAGACGGGCGCCGATGCGGGGATGCTCCTGAAAAGCAAGCCGCTCCTCCTCCTCAAAGCGGCCGGGCTTGAGCAGTAGAGAGTTGCTCATGCCAATCTTGCCCAGGTCGTGGAGGCGTCCAGACATCCGAATAGTCTCGATGTCGTCGTCTCCCAACCCCAACTTTTTGGCGAGGGCAGCAGCAATCTCTGCGACGCGCTGAGAGTGCTGGAACGTGTTGGGATCGCGCTCGTCAATCGAGTCCGCCATACCAATCAGGGCCTCACGGGTCTGTCGTTGCAGATCGCCGATGTACTGAAGCGACTGCCGGACCACAACCAGAGGCAGAGCCAGCGTGATAATGCTCCACCATTGGTTCTGCCACATGGTAGCCATAACGGCGCCAAGAGGGATGATGGTGAGGCTATCCCACGTGATGTCGCGGAAATTGACTCGCCACAAACGTCCGTAGGCCGCACCCGTCGTCAGCGCCACAACAGTGGTCACCAGGCCCGTGTTGATCACAAAGTAGGTGATCATGATGAGCATCACAGCCCCGGCGTTGCGTAGGGATTCGAAAGGCATGCGCGACCCCACATGGAGGACCTCGTAGCCAAGCGCGGCGATACCGAACGTTAGGGTCATCTCGGCCGTGTTGAAAGCACTCTTGTACCAATCGCGATGAAGGCCGATCTCAGCGCCGAGGGTGCCCAGAACCGTGATGAGAACGGTCGCAGAGGGCCCATAGATGATGGCGGCTGCCGTCTTGACGGCACATGAGACGGTGATTTCGGCGTTGTTCTCGAACGGCAGGACAATGGGGTATAGGTCCGCAAGGGCGACGAGAAAGGCAAACAGGAGGATCTGGGCGACAAGAGGGGCGTTCCACGACGCGTAGAAACACGCCAGCCCCACAGCAACCAAGGCCAACGCCACGATGGAGAGGATATACGCTTGGGCTATGCGAGGCAGGGATCTCATAGCATGGTCGCTCTTGGTGAACCGCCGGCGCTCGGCCCTAGACGCTTGTTCGCTCGCTACAACCCCAGCGGGACGCGAGCTCTGCGGGTGACGAGAGCAAGGCTCTACGTTACCCTACAGCCCTGCTGGAACCTAACGCCACTTCCAGCCAGCGGCGGCCGTGGCAATAAGACCAGCGACTACCATGACAACGTACATTGCTCGGACGTAGGCCGACTTGATGCGCCATTTCATGGGGAAACTCCTCCGTCTAGGAATGTAGGAACAATGCGTTCCGAGTTCCCCTTCGCTCCGCTCTGGCCGTGCTCACACACGGCCGAGGCCGAGCGCCTGGCGGTTACACCCCCTTGGGCATGGCGCCGTGGCTGCCGCGCGCCCTATCATCAGAGAAAGCGCTCCACAGCTCAAGGCGCCGGTTGATGGCATCCAACGTAGCTTTGGCGGCTGCTGTAGGCAGGCAACGCCCAACGATACAGGTCCCGGTAAGCTCTTCGGAGGCTCCCTGCCCATCGGCTGACACCATCACAAACATGACGTCGTGATCCCCGACATGGATGATCCGAGACTCGGCCAACCGAAGCGCCACCGGCACATTGGTAGCTTCGCTCGCGGCCCGTAACGTGAGTTCTGCGGTGGCTCGAGCAAGCTCTGGATGGCCGCTTCCTGAGATGGCCTCCTCGCACCGATGCTCCCCGTTCACTCCCGCAAGCGTGACGCAGACACAGGCGTCCTCGGGCTCGAAGCGCACATCCACCAACTTGGGTCGCATGTAGGCCCGAGCCGTAGGCGGCAACTGCACGACGCTGATCTTGCGATAGTCCACCGAAATGCCATAGCGGGCTCGCAACAGCGACTCGGTATCGCGCACAATCCGCTTGGGACTCCGGCCGAGCGGGCCAACAACATGGATCTCCGCTATCGCGCCCGTCTCGTCGACGATAAGGCGCACGGCGTCCACACCCGTGATACAGGCGATGGCTTCTTCAAGTTCTGGAATCATCGCCGATGGCTCGGTCACAGGAGCTAGCCCCCTGCATAGGCCCTCGCGCGAGGGCTACTAGGATGCCGCTTGCGGCCCCAAGTCGCTCGTCCCTCGTCAGAAGGGCGATTCTTTCATCTCCGTTCCATTATAACACAACCGCGCCCAGGCGAAAGCGCTTCCGCAAAGATCAGATAAAAGAGAGCCTTGCCTGAGAGGCTTGACAGCATCATTGACAGAACGTTGAATGACGCCAGTCAAGGTTCAGCGATGGGAGGTCTCTGTGGAGAAACCATACACTGTTTGGAGTCAAGAGACGCTGCGCCGGCAAGGGCCACCGCCCACCTACAGCGGCGATCATCTCAAGGAGATCGCCTTTCCGCTAGGAGGAATCGGCACAGGGTGTGTCTCGCTTTCCGGTACGGGTAGCTTGCGCGACTGGGAGATCTTTAACCGGCCCAACAAGGGTTCCATCATGCCCTATACGTTTGCCTCCCTCTGGGCAAAGCAGGGCGGCCAAGAGCCCTCCACGCGAGTCCTGCAGGGCCCGCCTCTGCCACCCTATTCGGGCCAAGGAGTTGCGGGCTTTCAGGGATTCGGCCACGGACACCAGCGACTGAGCGGTTCAGGCCTGCCGCCGATGCGGTCTGTGACCTTCGATGGCGCCTTTCCGTTTGCCAAAGTGAGCCTTGCCGATCCCAAGCTGCCCGTAGACGTATCGCTCGAGGCCTACTCCCCGTTCATCCCACGCAATCCGGACGACTCGGGTTTGCCCATTGCGGTGTTCTCCTATCGCGTCCGCAACACCAGCTCGTCGGCCGTCGACGTTTCCCTCGCATTCAACCTGTTCAACCCCATCGGCTACTCGGGAGATGGCCCTATCCAGGGTCCACACCTCGGCCAGAACGTCACCGCCTACGTTGATGACGGCACTATCCGTGGTCTTGCCATGTCTTCCGAAAAGGTAGGAGAGGGCGATCCCGCCTATGGCACCATGGCCCTGATGACTAGCTGGACGGATACCTTCCATCAGCTGGCCTGGTTGCGTGGCGGATGGTTCGACGCGCTGCATGACTTCTGGGATAACTTCTCGCGCGAGGGACGGCTGCCTCCTCGAGATCTGGGGCCATCGGAGGAAGGCGCCTCGGACGTAGGCACGCTTGGTCTCCTAGCGACAGTCGAGCCCGGCGGCGAGGTGACCCTTCCCATC
>CAYOBT010000146.1:0-6458 GCA_964402205.1 uncultured Anaerolineales bacterium | reverse complement strand
GAGCCCATGTCTACCTACGAGCGGATGCGTCGCATGTATGCCCACCAAGAGGCCGACCGCGTGCCCATCGTCGAGTACCCTTGGGGCTCGACCATCGAGCGATGGCAACGCGAGGGGATGCCCACGGCGGACTTTACCCAGCATTTCAGCCTGGACCGCGTCGTGGCAGTGTCCGTGGACAACAGCCCGCGCTATCCCCAGGCGGTGCTAGAAGAGACGGACGCGTATACGGTGACGCGCTCCAGCTTTGGGGTGACCATGCGGAACTGGCGGCATTCGGGCGGGGTCCCCGAGTTTCTCGATTTCACCATCGTTGACCGCGATAGCTGGGCCGAGGCCAAGGCGCGCATGACCCCCAGCGACGACCGGATACCCTGGGATAGGCTCAAGCGAGACCATGCACGTTGGCGCGCCGAAGGAGCGTGGCTAGCTGCCAACCTGTGGTTCGGCTTCGACGTGACCCACTCGTGGGTGGTGGGCACGGAGCGCGTGCTCCTGGCGCTGGCCGACGATCCCGAGTGGGTCGCGGACATAGTCCAGACCATGCTCGATCTCAATCTGGCGTTGTGGGATCGCGTGCTGGATGCTGGCTACACGTTCGATGAGATCCACTGGCCCGACGACCTCGGCTACAAGGGCACCCAGTTCATGTCGCCACGGATGTACCGTCAGATCATCATGCCGGCCCACCGCGAGGCTGCCGATTGGGCCCATGCCCGTGGCATGAAGGTACGCCTGCATTCGTGCGGCAATGTCAATCCCCTGGTGCCGACGTTCATCGAGCTGGGCGTGGACATGCTCAATCCGCTCGAGGTCAAGGCCGGCATGGACCCGCTCGCGCTCAAGGCGACCTATGGCGGCCGCCTGGCGTTCCACGGCGGGCTGAACGCGGTGCTCTACGAGCGTCCCCAGGAGATGTGGGACGAGATGCGCTGCGTGATCCCAGCGATGCGCGAGGGCGGGGGCTATGTCATTGCATCCGACCACTCGGTGCCGGATAGCGTCTCCCTGGCCGAGTTCACCCAGTTTGTGCGGTTGGCCAAAGAGCTCGGCCGCTACGACTGAGTGGGCACGGCATGCCGTGTCCCTACTCAGCGAGCATGGCATCGGGGGCGTAGCGACGTTGGTACAGCTCGGGGTCGTGCGGGGCGCGTCGGTTTGGGCAGCCCTCTCGCGGGCAGAGCATACAGGTCGCAAACCCGTGCTCCGTCGGGAACCGGATGCCGGATACCGACTTGGCCGGGAGCATCAGGAAACTCGGCGTCAGTCGCAGCCCGATTCTCGTTTCCGTGTCCCCTAGAAGCTCGAACAGCGGACGCTGCTCCCGGAGTGGCCAGTCTAGCAGGCTGCCTGGCCCCATGCTCGCTGTCCTGCCGGGACTGAACATGCCATCGATGGCCTCCATAGTGGCGCCGATCGCCTCACCGAGCGCCTGTTCCATGATGGCCTCGATCCAGTACTGCTCCACGATGTCATCCACAGATGCGTGCCAGTTCTCGAGCTCGGTGCCGCAGGTCACGGCATAGGGGAACACGCGCTCTGCGTCGTCGAGGTTGACCCGCAGCACACGGCTCTTGAAGGTCACGCCATCGATGACCAGGGCTTCAGTATCCCGCTCATCGACAAAGGCCATGCCATAGATGGCCTTGGGCCGCGCGATGGCCTCGGCGCGCTCGACCACGTCCAGCAACGCCGGGCGGTGCCGCTCTCGAAGGCGCACGCGTTCTGCCAAGGCGTCGATGTCCACCGTGTAGGAGATCGCATCCAAGATGTGGCGTTCCATGGCCCCTCCGTCCGTCTCGCACCGGGCACCAACTATGAGCACGGCATGGCGTACCTACGTCGAGAGAGGGTAATGGCGATTGCGCTTCCCGTCAAGCGGACATCCTGGATGCCCTAGGGGGAGTGGGCACGGCATGCCGTGCCCTTACTCGCTACCGCACCGTCGCGGCTGCTGACCCGGCAACCGCGCCGGAGGCCATGGCCCAATGAAGGTTGTAGCCGCCGCAAGGCCCCATCACGTTTAGCACCTCTCCGGCCAAGTGAAGCCCTGGCACTAGCTGTGATGCCATCGTCCTCCCGTCCACCTCTGCCAAGGGGACGCCTCCGGTAGAGAGCTGGCTCTGGCTCAACGGACGCGTCCCGGTCACCGGCACCCGCAAGTCACGCACCCGCTGGCGCACGCGGGCCACCTGGGCGTCCGTCATCGTTCCCAGGCGTTGCTCGGGAGACATGCCGGCGAGGGTCAGCAACACCGGCGGGACCTTTGGCGGCATGAACGCCTCCAGCACAGTGGACGCCGGCGCATCACGCTCGCGGCCGCGTGCAAGCATCTCCTCAAAGACTGCGCCGTGCGACGGGACCAGATCGATGCGCGCCTCGAGGGGCTCGTCTAAATGGCCGTTCACCAGATAGGCCAGGTCCATCGGAGCCGGCCCGCTGAGTCCGTCCCGCGTGAACATCAGGTTGCCGAGGGTCTGCCCTAACAGGCGCTTTACCGCGTAGAGCGTGAGTCCCACGTCTATCCGCACGCCGTGCAGCTTCTGGAGGACGTCTCTAGGAGGACGCAGGTCGGTCGTCAGCGGCACCAAAGCTGGCCGCACGGGGAGAACCGTGTGTCCCAAGGCTTCTAGCATGGGAAAGCACTCGCCGCGGGACCCCAGTGCGCCGTACGCCCCTCCGCCCGCCGCGACGATGAGGCGGTCGTGCACGTCCTGCTGAGGCGAGTTCCCCAGCTCCAGCGAGAACATGTCGCCAGCCGATCCGTCGCTGCGTCGCTCGATGGCCGCCGCTTTGCTTAGGGCTGTCACCTTGGTGAGGAGGTGCACGTGGACGCCTGCGAGCTCTAGCGCGTAGGCCAGGATCTCTGCCACCGAGGCCCCGCTGTTGGACACGGGATAGGTCCAGCCGTCCCACGTGGCATAGGTGGGGATGCCGAGCGCGTCGAGATCGGCAATGAGCTTCGGATAGCCGTAGCGGTCCAGTACCTCGGCCAAGACAGATGGGGCGTCGGTAGCATAAACCGCTGAATCGAGGTTGGCGTTGGATAGGTTGCACCGTCCGTTGCCCGCGACGGTCAGCTTGCGCCCGACCATGTGGTTCGTGTCGTACAGGTGGACGGTTGCCCCCAACGAGGCTGCCTTGAGCGAGGCCATGATGCCCGCGGCCCCCGCGCCCACCACGCCGATGCTCGGCGCCTCAGGCGTGGTCCTCGTGTCGGAGTTTACCTGTGAGCCTTTCATCGCGCTGCCTCTTTCCGCGGCAGCACGATTCTGGCAAACCGCACTGCATCCAACGCGCACGTCATGATGCCGCCTGCATAGCCCGCACCCTCGCCCAGCAGGTAGAGTCCGCGTGTAGAATCTGATGCCCAGTTCTCGTCTCGCAGGAGACGGACGGGGCTCGATGTGCGCGTCTCGGCTGCGATGAGCACCCCCTCGTCGATGAATCCGGGGATGCGTCGGTCAAACGCTCGCAGCGCGCCTCTCAGGGCGTCGCAGGCGGCAGGGGGTAGCACATCATCCATCGATGCCGGCGCGACGCCGGGGCGGTAGCTGGTAGGGGTACGGCATGCCGTGCCCACTCCCCCGACAAAGTCGGATGCACATTGTGCCGGCGCGATATACCCTCCGCCGCCCGCCCGATACGCGCGCCCCTCGATCTCGCGCTGGAAGGCGATGCCGTCGAGCGGATCCTGCCAACCCAGCCGGTCCGGATGCACTGAGACGACGAGGGCGCTGTTCGAGTGCGGTGCGTTGCGTGCGTGATAGCTCATGCCGTTGGTGACCAGCCGTTCCGGCTCGCTGGCTGAGCAGACGACGTGGCCGCCAGGGCACATGCAAAAGCTGTACACGGCCAGCCCGCCATGCCGATGAGTGAGGTGATAGTCCGCGGCAGGCAGCAGATTGGCCGCCTCGGTTCCGTACTGCGCCGTATCGATGAACGCTCGCGGATGCTCGATGCGCAGCCCGATGGCCATGGGCTTGGGTTCCATGGCCACCCCAGCGCGCTGGAGCATGGCGTACGTGTCGCGGGCGCTGTGCCCGATGGCCAGGATCACCGCACGCGTTGGCAAGGTCTCGCGGCCGAGGCGCACGCCGATGATCTCGTTGCCGCGCAAGAGCAGCTCGTCCATCCTCGCCCCAAAGCGCACCTCGCCGCCAAGCTCCTCGATGCGAGCTCGCAGCCGCGTCACCACACGGCGCAGCCTATCGGTACCGATGTGCGGCTTGGCCTGGTAGGCGATATCCTCCGGCGCGCCAGCCTCGACGAGCGAGGCGAGGATCTCCTCGTGGAGCGGATCGCGCTTGCCCGTGGTGAGCTTGCCATCGGAAAAGGTCCCCGCTCCCCCTTCGCCGAACTGCATGTTGGACTCGGGATCCAGCTCGCCCTCTCCCCAGAGGCGCTCCACGTCGTCAGCGCGCTCTGGGACGGGCTTGCCTCGCTCCAGGATCAGGGGCCGGTAGCCTAACTGGGCCAGATGGAGGGCGCAGAACAGCCCCGCAGGGCCGGCCCCGACGATGATGGGTCGCTCTGGCAAGGGCAGACGTCGCTCGGCGGGAGGTGGCTCCGGCGCTTGCCACGGGATAACCTTCCCCTGATCCAGCAAGGCAGCCAGTCGCTTGCTCGGCTCGGCGACGGAAAAGCGCAGGTGATAGACGCGGCGGATGGCGTGCTTGCGGCGGGCGTCGAGGCTCTCGCGGACGATGGCCACGCGCTCGATGGAAGGCAGGTCCAACGTCCGTGCTAGGGCATCGCGCAAGGGCTCCTTGTCGTCGATCGAGAGGGCCAAGTTGCGGTAGAGGTATTGCATGGGGTCAGGATACATGGCAGAGCGGCGGCGGGCAAGCGTAGAGGGAGGGCGCGAAATGCCGCACCCTCTCTCTGCCCGATCCCGCTAGTGATGCGCGGCGTGGTCCGTGGTCGGGCTGTGCTGGTGGAACTGCCCCATCTGGTGCATGCGGTTGTGGAGCGCGCGGTGGGCCGATTCCAGCACCAGCCGCATGCGACGGTAGGCGCGGTCCTGGGCGCGGGTGCCGATGCTATCCAGGTAGGCCATGGCGCCCTCGATCTGCTCCAGGATGGTGACGGCGTCGGCGGCGGCATAGAACGGGCTGCCCTCAACCTCGACCATGACGGGCGAGCTATGCGCCGCGATCATGGGCTGGGGAGCCTCCCCCGACTTGCGCATCCGCTCTCCGCGGACTAGCAGCGCCAACCAAGACGACCGATCCACGTGCACCGACCAGCTCCCCGACGCGCTCTCGGGATCGACGGCGACGCTCTCGCGGATCTCGCCGTTGACCATCAGCTCGACGCGGGTCATCGGCACGGTGACGCTAGCGGCTTCCCAGGTGACGTCCACGGTGCCGCCGGCCCGTCCCATCTGCAGGCGCGACCCCGCCGGCTTGCCGTCTACCGCGAACTCGATCACGGGGCCATAGCTCACGAACGTTTCGCCGCGGCGAACGGCGTCCATCCAGGCTTGGTAGGTGAAGGGCTGATCCTTGGCGATGCGGGCATAGGTACGCACCGTGCCGACGGCGGTCATGGCGCTCATCTTGTCCGTGCCCGCGACGGCAGGGACCGCATAGCCGCAATTCAGGTAGCGATACCAGTCCGAGAGTGAGTAGGGGTTGATCCCGCTATAGAGGTCGCCCCAAGCGGTCATCTCGATGCCGTCGATGTCCCCGCTGACGATGCTGGCAGCGTGCTCGGCGCGTGGGTTGGGAAAGTGTGGCAGGATAGCCAAGCCCCCTTGTTGGCGGCACTGGCGCGCCCACTCGGTCAGCAGGCAGGCGATGGGATCGCCTAGGGCCGATTCATCGGGGCCGCCGGTGGTCATCGGCCCGATGATGTTGCCCTCGTATCCCAGCAACGAGATGTGCCCCAGGACGTGCTGGCGGTTCTCGGTGCCCACGCGCACCAGATGCTCGCCGTCGCCGCCGGCCTCGCGCGAGCCCCAGGTCGTCTTGCCGTCGAAATCGCCCACGTTGGTCATCAGCTCGCCCCACTGGCTGGCGAGCAGGTTGACCACGTTGACCCCCTCGGCCGAGCCTTCTAGCAGGGCGGTCATCGGCGAGAGAAAGTGCACGTGCGTGTCGGCCGTGACCCAGCCGCGCTGACGCCACGGCAGCACGCGCTCTAGCGTGAAGGTGATCTCCTCGGTGTCGGGCCCGACCTCTACCACGCGGCGGATGGGCCGGATCTCGAATCCCTTGGAGATCTCGATATACACGCGCCCTTGCGGCAGCAGGATCGTCGTCTCGCCCGGGATGTAGGTTGCGCGGTGCGTACCCGCATGCACATACTCGGGAGCGTAATCCTCGAACCATGCGGGGTTCGGGATGCGGTGCCGGTCGATGGGCGTCAGGTACTCGCCCGCCTCGCCATGAATGTGCAGCTTGACCGGGAACAGGCGGCCCGTCGCCGCCTCTACCACGCGAAGCCTCACCTTT
>CAYOBT010000145.1:0-6466 GCA_964402205.1 uncultured Anaerolineales bacterium | reverse complement strand
CATCGACTGGGACCCGTTCCATCTCGTTGTGGTGCCCAACCTGTTCTATGCGGACGGTGACACCACGAAGCGACTCAGGGAGGCCTTGGGGGGAGGTGGGCGCACCGTCGTGTGGCCACGATCTGCTGGCATCCTTGGCTCCCGGGGATGGGATCCCGCTGGCGTGGAACGCTTGACCGGCGTGCCCTGGAACACGTCTAGCCTAACCACTAGGGACATGGGTGGTTGGACCTCAGTGTATGTGCCCGACGATCACGTGGACTGGTCCACGTTGCGTGCTCTGGCGCAAGAGGCGGGCGTTCATCTCTATGGGGACGGTGGCGAAGCGATCTATGCGACGGAGTGGCTCTTGGCAAGCCACTCGGGCAGTGGGGGCAAGCGCACCTTCCATTTGCCGCGGCACGTAGGTTCGGTCCGTGAGCTGTTCACCGGTCGGGCCGTGGCGCACGATACCGAGCGCTTCGTGGACGATTTGCCGGCTCCTGCTACCGTACTCTATGCACTAGAGGATTGAGCTGGCAGCTGCATCATCTGCTAGCATTCGACTGCTTTTATCTGGCGCGCATGCGCTTGCGGCTACGTGAGTTGCACGGCATACTGCGGGATAGGTAATGGTATGGTAACGGTAACGAGAGGAGGGCATCGTGTTCTGGAACTTTTTGGTGGGGGCCATCGGGTTCTTGGTGGCCATCGCGGTAGCAGCTGGGTTGGTCTACTGGATTCGCAAGCCACTCGCGGACCTGCTAGAGCGCCTGGTGGGCGATGAGGTTATCGCTTCGACAGGCGCCACGTTCGTCGCCGTGTTGATCGGGCTACACGGGCTCACGACGGCGTTTGGCTTTATCCGGCAGAGCCATCTTCAGACGCTGTTCAGCCGTCTCTTTGGCATGTTGAACCAGATGGCCAGCTCGATCCAGTGGGTTATCTACATCGCGGCGCTGCTGTTCATCGGCTGGTCCATCAAGAGTCGAGGAACATCAGGCGAGTAGGGCTGGGGAGGCTCGTTTGCAGCTTGCTGGCCTGGGCATTGGCGGCGATTGTGCCGTCGATGCCTGGGTCAGCGTGAAGCTCAGACGGCGGCCGCGGATAGGTGCTCAACGAGGATGCGCGTGCCGAGGGCGATGAGTAGCAGGCCACCCAAAAGAGGAGCGCGGTCGCGCAGGAGGTGACCTACCCGGGCCCCGAGGAGCACGCCCGCATAGGAGAAGCCGTAAGCGACGAGACCAATGACTGCTACTGGTATCAGGATGGCGTAGCCGACAAAGGCGTAGCTGACGCCTATGGCCAGCGCATCGATGCTGGTAGCGATGCCCAGCAGGGCCAAGACGGGCCAATTGCTCAGGTTGATGCTCGGATCGCAGTGAGGATGGAGCGCCTCGTACACCATCCGTCCGCCGATGATGCCCAGCAGCGCAAAGGCGACCCAGTGATCGTAGGCGCTGAGGTGCTGCGCAACCAAGCTCCCGGCTGCCCATCCCGCCAGCGGCATAAGCGCCTGAAAGCCTCCCATCACCAGGCCGGTCTGTGCGGCGATGCGGCCCCTGGCACAATCGGCATCGAGCAAGCTGCCCCCGCAGATCGAAACGCTGAAGGAATCCATGGCCAGGGCTATGGCGATGAGCACGGTGGTGTAGGCGTCCACGCTGGGCAGTCCTCCTCGTGCGGGGGTCCGTCTAACTAGACTGGATGGCTCCTGGCCTAGCGCCGCAGGTCTCTCCTTCCCACTCGATCTCGATCGTCGAGTGTTCGATGTCGAGGCCGTGCAGCATCTCGCGAGCGGCGCACTTGATGGCGATGGCGTTGGTCGGTGTCGTCTCCGCCAAGACGACAAGATGGGCGCTAAAGACGTTGTGCTCGCCATCCAGCGACCAGAAATGCGCATGATGGACAGTGACGACGCCCTCGATGCTGGCGAGCCTTGTCTCCAGCGCGGCAAGGTCGACGTCATGCGGGACACCCTGCAGCAAGAGTCTCGCCGCGCCATGCAGATAGCGGCCCGCGTTGACGAGCACAAACCCACTGATGACGATCGAAAGGATGGGATCGAGCACTGGCAGATCCGCAAAGAGCAGTACGATGCTCACGAGCAGAACAGCAGCCCACCCTAGAACATCCTCTAGGAGATGGAGAGCTGCCGTCCTCGCGTTCATAGACCGCTCGTGTTTCAGACGTAGCGCGGCGAGGCCGTTGGCGGCGATGCCGAGCAGCGCGAGCAGCAGCATGCCGCGGGCGTCGGGTTGCTGCGGCTGCCACAGGCGTGGGATGGCCTCAGAGAGGACAAGGATGCTTCCCCCTGCCAGGATGGCGATGTTGGCCAGCGCTCCGAGCATGGTGAACCGACGGTAGCCGTACGAGTAGCGATGGTCGCCCTTGCGCTCGCCAAAGCGGGCGAGTCTCCAGGCAAGTGCCAGGGAAACGCTGTCACCTAGGTCGTGCAGCGCATCGCTCAGGATGGCCAGGCTTCCCGTCCACCAACCACCCACCAGCTCTACCAGGGCGAACGATAGGTTCAGCCAGAATGCGACGCGCAGATTGCCCGTGCCGCCGGCAGCGCCCTGGTCATGCTGGTGTGTATGCATGTTTCTCCGCTAGAGATAGCCTGGAAGGTCTGGCCAAGCATACCCGCCCACCTACGCTTTGCCAAACGCCGGCCCTACCGATGGCTAGCCGCGCTTGGCATAGGACGGGCTGATCTCCGTGCGCCTCAGGAGGTTGGCATTGGTGACCACGGTGATGGACGACGTTGCCATGGCGATCTCTGCTAGGAGGGGATGCATCCACCCCATGATGGCCAGCGGAACCATAATGAGATTGTAAAAGAACGCCCAGAACAGGTTCTGACGGATCTTGCGGAACGTGGCTCGGCTCAGATTCACCGCCTCGACCAGAGCACCCAGTTCTCCTCGCACGAGGGTAACATCGCTGGTCTCGATGGCGATGTCGGTGCCCGTTCCGATGGCGATGCCGACGTCGGCTTGGGCCAAGGCGGGCGCGTCGTTGATGCCGTCCCCCACAAAGACCACGGTGCCATGCTCTTGCTGGTAGCGGCGCACGGCTTTGGCTTTGCCCTCGGGGAGAATGCTGGCCGCGATGTCGCTGATGCCGAGACGCTCTGCGACCGTTCTGGCCGTTCGTTCGTTGTCGCCGGTGATCATGGCCACGTGCAAGCCCATCTGCTGGAGCTCTGCGACGGCGGATGCTGCCTCTGGCTTGAGCGTGTCTGCCAGAGCGACCAAGCCCTGGATCTTGCCCCCGAGGCTGACGAGGGCAACGGTCTTGCCTTGCTGTTCCAGCTCTTGGATGGCTGCCTCGGCAGGCCTGGCCGAGATGCCATGCTCAGCGAGCAGCTCGCGGGTGCCTACGAGCACGACCTGGCCATTCACCACCGCTGCGACGCCTCTGCCGCCCAGGGCCTCAAAGCCCTGAGGGTCGTCCAGTGGCAGGCTACGTTGCCTGGCGTGTGATACGATGGCTGCGCCGAGGGGGTGTTCGGAGCCAACCTCTGCGGAGGCAGCGATCTGCAGCAGGCGCTCTCTGCTAGCTGAAAGGGAGAACACGTCGGTGACCTGGGGGGCGCCTTGGGTCAATGTCCCTGTCTTGTCCAGGATCACGACGGCTGCCTCCCGAAGCAACTGGATGGCAGCGCCTGTGCGGATCAGGATGCCGTGCTCTGCGCCCATGCCGCTCCCCACCATGAGGGCGGTCGGCGTGGCCAGACCCAGGGCGCACGGGCAGGCGATGACCAGCACGGCGACCATCGACACGATCGCCAAGGTTAGGAGGCTCAGATCAGTCCTTACCCAAGGCAGAAAGCTGCCCAGGGCCACGAGCTCGCGCATCGTCTGAGGGAAGGCAAGCCACGCCAATACCGTGAGCAGTGCTAGCGCCAGGACAATGGGCACAAACACGGCGGTGACCCTGTCGGCAAAGGCCTGCACGGGCACCTTGGTGGCTTGCGCCTCCTCTACCAGTCGGATAACCTGAGCCAGGAAGGTGTCCTTCCCGACGCGCGTCGACCGGATTCGGAGAAGGCCGGTCTGGTTCACGGTGGCGCCGAGAACCGTGTCGCCGACGCCCTTGTGTACAGGCAGTGGCTCGCCCGTGGCCATGGACTCATCCACCGCGCTCTCGCCGGCGACGACCTCGCCATCGGTGGGGACCTTTTCGCCGGGCCTCACGACCATGACCTCGCCCACGGAGACGTCCTCTAGCGGCACCTCCACTTCGACGCCATCGCGGACGACGTGAGCGCTCTTGGCGCCCAGCTCTACGAGCTTGCGGATGGCCTGCGACGCTCGACCCTTGGCTGTCTCTTCGATATGGCGCCCGGTCAGGTGGAAGGCCATGATCATGGCCGAGACGCCGGCATAGTTGGCGATGGGCAGGAAGAACGAGGCCGGTCCCGTGAGAAAAGACGCCAGGGTGCCCAGGGTGATCAGTGAGTCCATGTTGGCATTGCCGTGAAGGGCCGCGGTGACTCCGCTTCGGTACGTCTGCCTACCCGCCCAGGCCAGAACGGGAAGGGCGAGCACGATCATGCCGAGGCGAAAGACAGTCATGCTCGGCCATGCGATGCCCCACAGCATCTCTGGGATCATCCACGCCACAATGGGGGCCGTCAGCGCCCACGCCACGACGATGCGCCGACGTGCCAGTCGGAGCCTTTCCTCGGTCCTGTCGGCACCCGTCGCTGCGGTTTCGTCGTCTAGCGGGAAAGCCTGATAGCCCGCGTCTTGCACTGCCTCTCGGATAGCCGCCTCGTCGACTGTGCCCGGCAGAGCTTGTACGGTGGCGCGCTCTGTCGCCAGGTTGACCGTCACCTCGGTGACCGCGGGGAGTGCGCCGATGGCACGCTCCACGGCAGCCGCGCAGGCTGCGCAGGTCATGCCCTCGATGCGGTACGTCGTCTGCCCCGTGCGGACCTCATAGCCCGCTTGCTTGACCGCGGCCATCAGATCGCCGGCAGGCGCGTGCTCCGCGCCAAGCCACACGCTGGCTTTTTCGGTGGCCAGGTTCACGCTCACCCGATCAACGCCCGCGACGCCCTGAAGGGCCTTCTGGACGTGGTTCACGCAAGCTGCGCAGGTCATGCCGGCAACGTCAAGATCGAGTCTTCTCTCAGCCATGATGCCTCCCTTCTGGGCCTCAAGAAACCCTCGGAAGACTAAGTTGATTCATTTTATCAAGTATATACTATCTCGGATTCCTAGGCAAGGGGAGCGATGGGTGGTCGACGGGTCTGTGTCCTGGTGCTACAATGGACCTGTGCGAGGCGACCCCGTGGCGCTCTGGTGAGGGCTACGGGTCGCGCAGGTGTTACAGATGGGGGGAACGATGGACGGTTTGGATGCTGCGCTTCTTGTGGTAGATGCGCAGGTTGACTTTTTTCCTGGCGGGGCCCTGCCCGTTCCAGAGGGCGATGCGATTCTGCCCGCCCTCAACACCTATATGAGGATGTTCGCGGATGCCGATTGCCCGGTGATTGCGTCGCGCGATTGGCATCCTCCAGAGACCACGCACTTTGAGGAGCGTGGTGGCGCATGGCCCGTCCATTGCGTGCAGGACACGACAGGGGCCGAGTTCCACGAGGAGGTGCAGTTGCCCGAAGACGTCATCGTGGTCTCGAAGGGCATGGGTGCCGATGAGGACGGTTACTCGGCCTTCCAAGCGCGGGATGATCAAGGCACCATGTTGTCCGAGCTGCTGTCGGCGAAGGCTGTGGAGCGATTGTATGTCTGCGGGTTGGCGCTGGACTATTGTGTGAAGGCGTCGGCCATCGATGCGGCAGAGCAGGGCCTCGAGGCGGTCGTCTTGATGGATGCTACGAGGGCGGTGAACGTATCGGTGCACGATGGCGAGGACGCTGTGGAGGAGCTGGTGCGAGCTGGAGTCGGCTTGGCGGTTCTCGACCAAGTGCGGGCAACACTGTCGGCGTGAGGGTATCATGACCAACAACGAACGCCGATTCCACATCGCGAACGAGGATGAGCTCAAGGGCGGTCGTGTCACTGACGTCTATTTTGAGCGGACAAGGGCGGCCATCGCTGAGAGAGGCGTGGACAAAGAGGTCGTGGGCGAGATGCGGGCGCGTCGCCTACCCAATGGCTGGCCATGGGCGGTCCTGGCCGGCGTCGAGGAGCTAGCGCGTCTGCTTGAGGGGCTCGACATCGATGTCTGGACCCTTCCTGAAGGCACCGTGTTCCGAGCCGGAGACCCCGTGATGACCATTCGTGGTCGGTACGGCGCCTTTGGGCATTTTGAGACCGCGTTCCTGGGGCTACTCTGCCAGGCGAGCGGTATCGCCACCAAGGCGGCCCGGTGTCGGCTCGCCGCAGGCGAGCGGACGCTGTTGAGCTTTGGCGCTCGCCGGATGCACCCCGCGATTGCGCCGATGATCGAGCGCGCCTGCTATGTCGGGGGTTGCGATGGCGTTTCCACGGTGCTGGCCGCGGAGGCTATGGGCATT
>CAYOBT010000144.1:0-6486 GCA_964402205.1 uncultured Anaerolineales bacterium | reverse complement strand
AGCTAGCAGAGGAAAGCCAAAGTTGACATGGTACAGGAGTTGGTGTGGCGTCCTTCGATAGCCCTCGTTGGCGACGGTATCCCGGATCTCAAAGCGAGATTCGCCCAGGCTGGCCGAGATGCGCCGCGTCAGCGTGAGGTTCTCGCCAAAGACGACAGCATCGCGCATCCGCCCGCGCACCCACATCTCATAGGCATCGTTCCGCCACATGCCGTCGCTCCAGACGTTGCTGGCCGGCAGGTGCGAGATGCGCCCGTGGAGTCCCAACGCCTCGCCCTCATCGACCGTTGGCGCTCCCACATAGCTCAACCCGCACGTGGCGAGCAGACCGCCATGGAACGTCCGCAGCCAGCCCAACCCCTCGGGCTCATAGTAGGTCGGACCGGCAGGTCCCGGCGCTGCTTCCCACACCAGCGAGGCGCCCTTGTAGCGAGCCACGCCGATATCCATGCCGCGATCGAGCAGCACGGTGAACTGCAGCCCCGAGCCCGTGTCGAACTCGGCCACGCGCACACCAGCGCTTCGCCCCTCGACGAGCACCTTCTGAGTGACGCCTCCCAGTTGCGAATCCAACCCCGTGTAACGCTGCAGCGCGTCACGCGACCATTCTCTCCCATAGAGCTTGACCATGGATACCTCCTCTAGTGCGCCCCCCAAAGCCAAGCGGGCGGCCTAGCCGTCCTAGCCGCCCGCTACGCATCTACTGCTACACCTCTGCCACCTAGCTAAGCCAACAGCAGATAGGGCTTCTCGACATATCGCACGATGGCCTGCAGAAACCTGGCTGCTGGCGCACCATCCACGATGCGATGGTCGGCCGTCAGCCCCAATCCCATCCGCGAACGGATAGCGATCTCGCCCTCGACGACCGCCGGCTCTTGGCGAATCCGGCCCACGCTCAGGATGGCGGCCTCCGGCAGGTTGATCATCGCGGTGAAATAGTCGATGCCGTACATGCCAAGGTTGGTGATGGTAAAGGTTCCCCCCGACAGATCGTCGGGCTGGGCCCGGCCCTCCCGCGCACGCCCGACAAGTTCACGGAACTCGATCGCGAGCTCCTTCACCGTCTTCTGGTCCGCATCCCGCAGAACCGGCACGAGAAGCCCGCGCTCGCTATCGACGGCCATGCCGATGTTCACATCGGGGAGATGGCGGATGCCTCCTTCCTCGAGCCGAATGTTCATATAGGGATACTCGCGGAGACACCGCGCCACGATGTAGGCTAGGAGGTCATTGTAACCGATGCTGAAGCCCAGTTCCTCGGCAAAGGCCTGCTTCAACTGCTCACGGAGCTCCACGAATGCCGTTGCATCCGCCTCCGCAAACAAACTGATGGGCGCCGTCTCGTCGTGCGAGCGCGCCATACGCTCCGCGATCACAGCCCGGACGCCCTTCATGGGCACCAACTCGCCAGCGGCCGGGGCAGGTGCAGCAGGCGCCGCCGCTGCGGCCCGTACATCCTCCGCCCGAATACGCCCGCCCGCCGCCACCAGCTCTTCGAGATCCACACCCAACTGCTCTGCCGTCTTGCGTGCCAACGGCGTTGCGGCTGGCTGGCTGGCCAGATAGTCGAGAACATCCTGCTCCACGATACGCCCATTCGGGCCGCTACCCGTGATGCCCGCCAGCTCCACGCCCTTTTCGCGAGCCACTCGACGGGCACGCGGGGACGCGATCACGCGACCACCAGGAGCTTGCGCCGGCTGGATCCCGGCTGCTGTCTCTCCGGTGGATGTCTCTTCCACCTGCTCCGCTTGGTCGGACGGAGCCTCGGGCTCTGCCTCGGCAGCAGATGGAGCTTCTCCTGCCAACTCTGCCTGCGCCTCCGCGACGAGTGCCGCGATGTCCTCATCGGCGTCGCCAATGATGCCTACTGGCATCATGACGGGCACTGCCACTCCCGGCTCGAGCAGGATCTTGCGCAGAACGCCCTTGCTCCGAGACTCTACCTCGAGGACTGCCTTGTCCGATTCCAGCGTGAACAGCACGTCCCCGCGGCCTACCTCATCACCTTCCTGCTTCAGCCATTCGACAATGGTGCCTTCCTCCATCGTCTGTCCAAGCTTGGGCAAGATCACTTTTTTCGCCATGGCTTCTCCTCAAGCTGCCTGCGACATCCCCGCATTGTCACCGCAATACCTCACGAACGCCCTCGATGATGCGCCCGACGTCAGGTATGGCAGCATCCTCCAACGTCTCTGCCATCGGAACCGGCACGTCCAGCGACGCCACGCGGACCATCGGCGCGTCTAGCCAGTCAAACGCCGATTCGTTGATCAGCGTGAATAGCTCGCTGATAACACTCTGCGTCTTGTACGCCTCTGTGACGCCGACGACACGGCCCGTCTTGCGGACGGACTGCACCACGGTCTCCAGGTCCAGCGGCTTGATGGACCGTAGGTCCACAACCTCGGCGCTGATGCCCTCTTCGGCCAACGCCTCGGCCGCCTCGAGCGCCCTCAGCACCATCCGAGAGTAGCTGATGATGGTGACGTCGCTGCCCTCACGCTTGACATCGGCCAAGCCCAGAGGCACGACATAGTCTCCCTCAGGAACGGGTCCCTCGGTGCGATAGAGCATCTTGTGCTCAATGAACATCACCGGATTGTCGTTGCGGATGGCAGCCTTGAGCAAGCCTTTGGCGTCATAGGGCGTCGCCGGCATCACCACATAGATGCCCGGGAAGTGATTCCACAGCGCCTCGAGGCTCTGCGAGTGATGGGCAGCGATGCTGCGGCCAGCCCCGCCCTCGCTCCGTACCACCATGGGAACCCTGGTCTTGCCACCGAACATGTAGCGGTTCTTGGCACCCTGATTGGCGAGCTGGTCCATGGCGAGAGGTGTAAAGTCCACATACATGATCTCTGCCACTGGCCGCAGACCGGTCATGGCAGCGCCGACGGCCGCGCCACCAATGAGCGCCTCCGAAATGGGCGTGTCCCTGACGCGCTCTGGCCCAAATTCCTCGAAAAGGCCCCGCGTAGCGCCATAGGCACCACCATAGAGACCTACATCCTCACCCATGATGAACACCCTGGGATCCCGCTGCATCTCCTCGCGCATGGCATCCTGCAGAGCTTGGGCATAGGTAATAGTTGGGATCGAGTCGTCGGTACGAACGCGCTCGGCGAGACGTCGTTCTGCCTCGATCTCGCTCGGCGTCACCGGGCTAGGCGCGTACACGTCCTGCTCGACCTCAGAGGGATCCGGCATGGGCGAGTTGAGAGCGAACTCTGTCGCCGTCTCGATGGCCTTCTCTGCCAAATCTTCGGCCTCGTCAACCTCTTCCTGTGTCGCGATGCCTGTCTCGACCAAGCGCTTCCCAAAGGTGACGAGTGGATCGCGATCGTGCCACGCCTGCTCTTCTTCCTTGGTGCGGTACTTGCGTGGGTCCGACCGCGAGTGGCCATACCACCGGTAGGTCTTGCACTCGACCAGCGTCGGGCCTTCGCCATTCCTGGCACGCTCTAGGGCAGCCGCCACCGCCTCGCGCACGGCCATGGGGTCCATGCCATCCACGACGACGCCAGGCATGTCATAGCCAGCAGCCCGCGCCGCAATATCGGGTGTGGCGCTCACCGTGTTGAACGGCACTGACATACCATACATGTTATTCTCAACAACGTACACCACAGGCAGACGCCACGCCGACGCCATGTTCAGCGACTCGTGAAAGTTGCCAGTGTTGCTGGCCCCGTCCCCAAAAAAGCACACTGCCACGGTGTCCTTGCCCTGCATCTTGAAGGACAAGGCCGCTCCCGTAGCAACGGGGATGTTGCCGCCGACGATGCCCGTCGCGCCTAGGTTACTGCGCTCCACGTCCGCGATGTGCATAGAGCCACCACGTCCGCGGCAGTACCCCGTCGAGCGCCCGCACAGCTCAGCCATCATCTTGTTCAGATGATCCTGGCGCTCTTGCTCGCTAGTGGTGAGGCTGACGCCGCGCGCATGGCAATGACCGTGGCCGCGGTGAGTGCTGGTGATCACGTCGTCATCGCGCATCGCCGAAACGGTGCCGACGGGCACGGCTTCCTGCCCGGCCGACAGGTGCGAGGCACCCTTGATGATGTTCTGGCCAAGCAGATCGTACACCGTATCCTCAAAGATGCGGATCTCCCACATCTCTCGCAAGAGCTCCAAGAGCTCTTCCTTGCCGAGGCCGCTCATCTTTGCCTTGCCTGTCATCTGTCACCTTCCTCCTAAGCGCCCATGCCGAGATTCGGCGCACCTTCCATCCACTGCCCGATTCTACCTAACGCTCGCGTTCCCGCCTACTCGCCTGCACATGCGCCGCCCCAATGGATTGCACATCCACACGAGATCGCAGCTCCTCGACCGCCTCGCGCGACGGCATCCTTGATCCATCCAGCTCAGCCGCCGCCGTTCCACAAGCCACAGCCCAGCGTAGACGCTCCCGCACGTCCAGGCCTCGCTCCCGTGCATAGAGCCAAGCCGCCAAGAGGGCGTCTCCTGCCCCTACGGGACTAGCTTCGTCGATGATTGGTGGCCTTGCCCAGAGGGTAGACATCACATCATCGGAGAGAGCCCCGTCCTTGCCCGCCGAGAGCAGCACGTGCCCGGCACCTCGGCGGCGTAGGGCATGTACCGCCTTGGCCCAAGCTTCCGGCTCTGCCAGAACCACCCGAAGCAATTCTCTCACTTCCGCGAGATTCGGCTTGATGAGATCCGGCGCGGCCCTCAACCCCTCCGCCAGGGCCCTGCCCGACGCATCCAGCGCGACGTACGCCCCCTGCGAGCGTACTCTGTGCACAAGACGCGCGTATGCATCCACTGGCGCGCCCGGCGGCAGGCTCCCCGACAGCACACAGACATCGCCCTCGCCGATGCGTTCCATGAATGCCATGAGCGCACCAAGATCCGCAAGCGAGACCGTTGGCCCGGGCTCGTTCAGCTTGGTAACCTGCCCCGATCCGTCATCCACCACGGTCAGGTTCGACCGCGTCTCGCCCTCGACCTCGTGGAATGCACAGGTATAGCCACGGTCACGCAAACCATCGACTAGATAGCGACCCGTGGCACCGCCCGCGAATCCAAGAAGCACGCTGTCAATCCCCAACGCACGGAGGGCAACCGACACGTTCACGCCCTTGCCGGCCAGGTCGATGGTCGCTGACTTGGCGCGATTCAGCTCGCCAATCCTCAACCCCGGCAGATGCAGCGTACGATCAACGGACGGGTTGAGCGTCACCGTGTAGATCATGCCCAGGGATCACCGCGGCCTAGGCTCTCATATCTGGCCAGCACGAGGTCGCCAAGCGGCTCAGCAGGCTTGATCCCAGTGACTTGCTCCATTGCCGAGCCCACGCCCTCGTTCGCGACACGTTCTACCAGCTTGACGGCGATGGCATCGCTGGGCTCGTCATAGGCCAGCGCGGCAGCAATGCCCCAAGCCAGGTTCTCCGGAACAACACCCGCCTCCTCCGCAAGGCGCGCGGCTCCCACCAGACGGTCTTCGGGAGCAAGCTTGCGCAAGGGATCGCGTGCCAGCCTGTTCACCAGATCGCCCAGCGCACGGTTGTCGAACCGCCGCAGCAGGTCCTCGACATGTGCCTGCAGCCATCTCAGTTCCGCTCGATAGCGCGCCGCGATACCATGGGCCGACTCGTCTAGCGCGGCCTGCAGCACCCCTCGGATTGCTTGATCAGCTAGGGCCTCATACCCGTAGGTATGCCCACGCTGGTATCCCAAGTAGCCCAAGACTGCATGTCCCGCGTTGTGCAGATAGAGCTTGCGCGCCGTATAGAGCTCGAACCCATCATGAGCCTCCATCCCCACGATCTCGGGCACGGGGCCCACAAAGCCCTGTGCGTCAACGGGGAGCTCCTTGTAAGGCTCCGCAATGATCAAGCTCGGCTGCTCCTCGCGAAGCGATGCCGGCACCTCGGGCACCATGCGACCGATCACCGTGTTGACGAATCCGATGTGACTATCCAGATACGAGCGCTGGGCCTCGCTCAGATGCTTGGCGACCATCTCTCGCAGGATAGAAGCCGCGCCCTTGAGATTCTCACAGACGATGATGTTCAGGGGCTCCTGCAAGCCACGTTCGTGGCGGCGAGCAATGCCCGCCGCCAGCGTCGGCGCGATATGCTTCAAGGCCCTCGCGCCCACAGCCGTCGCAACGATGCTGGTCTGAAGGATAGCGTTCGCCACCTCATCGGTATCGCTTGCCAGGACCGCGGTCACCGGCCCGATCTGCAGATCGCGCTGGCCCTCGTTGCTGACAAGCCGCAGTGTGTACTGCTCCTCGTCAGCCAGGGCCCCCACGAGCCGCTCGTCGATATCCACAAAGACCACGCGGTAGCCAGACTCTGCAAAGAGCTGGCCCAGGAATCCCCGCCCCACATTGCCAGCCCCGAACATGACCGCCTGCGGTCGGCAATCACCACCTAGGCTCGACGTCACTTAGTGCATCTCCTGCCCACCGGTGACGTTGATCGCCTGGCCGGTCATATAGTTTGCCTG
>CAYOBT010000143.1:0-6548 GCA_964402205.1 uncultured Anaerolineales bacterium | reverse complement strand
CCCTTGCGCAATCCCACGGCTCCCGCAACCAGGACGCGAAAAGACGCTGGGTGAGAAGGCGGCGGGCGGAATGTCTCCAGGTCGGCAGCACGTGGCGTCACCCTGAGCTTGCTTGCGGGAACCCCCGCGTCCAGCATGCTCTGCCGACAGTACGCTGACGGCACCGCAATGGCGTCCGCTGCAGCATACGTGGCATCGAGCCGCTCCGGGCGACGAGGCCTCTGGTCGCGGTACGCCAGGCCCCTCCGGCGATGCTCCTGACGCATGACATCGTCCACAGAGCGCCAGTGGGGCAAGCCCATCTCGACGACCACCTTGGCGCCCAACGCTCGTGCGCGCATGGCGCTCCGATAGCACTGCCCCGACCACCCATGGAAGATGGCGCACGGCTCGACGTGGCGCGCCGCAAACTGGTCGTACACGGCGTCGCGCAGACGAGGCCGATCGCGCAGCAGGTAGAACATGCCGCGCATCCAGGGAAACAGCCGCATGTCGGCATCGGCGAAATCGCTGACATCGCCATAGGCGCCGATCCCCCACTGCAGCAAGCCAGCGTCGTACAGCGCCTTGAGCTCCTGATAGGCCACCACTCCCAGGCCATGCCCGCCGACCTTGGCGCCGTGGCTGTAGATCACGCCCCTATCCAAGCCTACCTCCCCGCCAATGCGCCACCACACACAGCGCGCCCGCGCCCAATGCCGCCTCTGCCAACGTGGCCGTCGCCAGCATCACCGCCATGCCATACCCATACAGAGGCGCCCCGTACTGTTGCCTGGCCATCACATTGACCGTCAGAGAGATCGCCGCCCAGAACGGCGCCATCAACGTCCCTGGGGCCAACGCCAGCATCGCGGCCATCGCGCGTCCGAACCATCGCCGCGCGTGGAGGCCCAGCCAGGTCCCGCCCGAGGCCATCACCAACGTCGCCACCAGGATCGGCGGCTGGACGTTGTAGGCCACGTCCAACGTCCGCACGTATCCCTCAAAGAGCGATGCCAGCGTCGCCTGCCGACCCAGCCCGTACGCGGCGCGCGCCACGGTCAGCGTCAGGCCCACGGCCAGCGCGGGGATAGCACGCTCCCGCAGCGGAAACCCGCCCCGCCAGACCCGCCACGCCACCAGGATCGCCGTCAACGCTGCCAGGAGCAGGCTCGGCACCAGGTTGCCCTGGATGTGCTGCAGCACCGTGGCGTGGTCCAGCGCGTCCACCAGGGGCTCCCAGAGCCGCCAGGCCCAAGGGACGCGTCGGTAGAGCGTCAGCTCCAGCGGGCCGCCGGGATGATCGATCAGTAGGTAGAGGTCAGCGCCGAGGGCCGCCATCTGGAGATCGGCGTCATAGAACGGATCGCCGCGCCACGCAACGCCGCCGCCGCGCACCCTGACCGCCGCATAGGCAGCGCCTCCCGCGATGCGCACGGGCACGATCCCCCTCGGGGCGCCTTCCAGCGTCAAGGCCTGGCGGTCACCAAGCCCGCCGTCCGTCTCGATGGCATAGGACGGCCCTTCGCCCAGCGACAGCCGCGGATCCCCCAGCACCACCAGGTAGGGCCACGCCAGGAACCCCTGCCCCAACCCCCGCGACCAGACCCGGGCCAGATCCCCAATCGTATAGTCGGGCCAGGTACGCGCCAGGGCAAAGCCGTGCGGCTCGCCCATGACGTACCCCAACGGGCTATGGACGAATCCCACATACGCGGCCACGCCCTTGTTCACAAACGCCAGCGCGATGGCATCCTCCGCCCAGGGCCGCACCGTCTGGCAAGAGCCGGCCATCACCACGGCGCCCTCCATGCCGGGCAAGAGTTCGGCGCTGAGCGGCAAGTCCTCCCAGACGTACCAAGCCCGCGAACCCCCGTGCCCCTGATACGAGATGAGCCGAGACGCCCCCAGCGCGCCGAGGATATCCAGCGCGATGGGCTCGCAGCCAGTGGCAGGATCGCAAAAGGCGAGAGGCGGCGCCTCGCGCGGGACGATGCTCAGCAGCGCGCCTTCGGTGCGGGGCTCGCGTTGCCAGAGTGCGCGGGCCGTCTCCAGGTCGTCGCCCGTGATCAGCCCCAGGCTCACGTCGGGCGCACGGTCGCGCAACGCCAAGCCCATGCGCACCATGGCCTCGTCGGAGAGGGCCTGCGGCGCCGCCACCCACAGCAGATAGCGCGGACGTTGCGCCAACGCGTCCTCCAGGTCGTCGGCCAGGGGGAGCTCTTCGGTGGCCGCAATCTCTTCTGCCAGCGCGCGGTAGGGGTCGTCCAGCGACGAGAGCACCACCGTGCCGCGGCTCGTGGGGTCCGATGGCGGCGACGCGCCCGATCCCGCCGCGACGACGATCCCTACGGCCGCGAGCACGCACGCCAGAGCGACGCGTCGCGCGGCCACGGCGGGCCTTGCGCCCTCAACGGCCACCGTGGGCTGCGTGGTCATACCACCTCCGCTCGTCTCCATGCTCCGCATCGCCAGCATCCGGCCGTCCACCCGTCTCTAGTCGGAGCCCCAATCGGGCAGCGGCACCTGCACGGTGACAGATTCATCATGGTTTCTCAGCCATTGTTCACCAGCGTCGATCAGCCGCCTGTTTCGGCTATAGAGGTACTGGACAGCCATGGACCGATCCCCGCATAGTTCCAAAGCATCCAGCAGCAGGTGCTCAATCTGAAAGACCTGGGTTCTGGTGGCAGTCTCCCGGCCGACGAGCATCAAAGGCTCGGCCTGCTCGATGCACGCGTCACATGCGCCCTGATCACACAGCGCGCGGTAATAGTCGATCAGCGGCGCGACCGCCTCCGCGCAACCCGAGCTAGCCAGCACGTTGGCCGCCCAATCGCGCCGCCGCGCCTCTTGGTGCTTCAAGTCTGGGGCCACCGCCGCGACCGAGGGTTCGCAGACGCCCATGCGGATCAAAACGCTCACAGCCTCTGATCGCAGATCAGCACTGTCGTTCATGAGCTCCTGGGTTAGTAACGCCACCGCCGGCTCGCCGCCATTCTGGATCAGCGCATCGCGGACCACACTTTTCACGGCGTCACCCGCAACCATCGCGTCCCACAAGGCAGCGATGCCCTGCTCGCCGAACTGGGTCAGCGCATAGGCCGCCGACCACTGCACATTCCGGTCGCTATCGGCCAGCCGCCCCACCAAAGGATCGATGGCGCTCTCGTCGCCAAGGGCGCCCAACGTCTGGGCTGCCATCTGGCGCAAGCTCGCGTCCTCTTCCTGCAGCATGACGACTAGTGGCTCGACAGCGGACTCGCCCATCCCCGTCAGGACGTCCAGGATGACGTCGCGCGCCTCGCCCGAGGCACCCCGCGAGGCCGCAACCAACGCGTCGACGCTCTGCTCGCCCATGCTACCTAGCGCCTGGGCAACGAGGGCCTGAGCCGCCGGGTCGGCATCCTCCAGCAGCTCCGCCACCTTTGTCACGGACCGCGCATCTCCCGCCGTCACCAGCACCGCCAGCCAGGCGGCCTGATGCTCAGGAGCGACGTCAGCGTTCATCACCAGATCGATGGCCCGCCGAAACTGGCGATCGCTCATCTGTCGCACCTGGTTGGCCAGCGCTTCCGGCGCATCGGCCATCACCGCGGCCTCGATCGCGGCTTTGCTGACGGTCCAGCCACCACCCCACAGCTCCGGCACAATCACGACGACGGCTCGTTCCCCTCCCAGCTCTCCCAAAGCCAAGATGGCGTCCCGCCGGATCTCTGCATCCTCATGGTCCAGCGCCTCGATGAGGCCATCGATATCCTCCTTTGCCAGGAGACGCCCGATATTGGGCTTGCAGCCTACGGCAGTCAGCAGCAGACAGATCACCGCGAGCAGCATCACAACAGAGCGCAACCCCTCAGCCAAGCGTGCCTTCATGATTCGTGCGCCTTTCCGGCGAGCCAAGAACAGCCGTGCACCCGGCCGCAGGGCCGAGCGAGATTCCAGTGGAATGCGTACAGCACCTCCCATCCGCCCCGCTCCCTGGGGCGAGACATCGCCTGCGCCAGCCTCTCGCTCCCAGCCGGTCGCTCACCTCGGCCGCCTCCTTTGCATCACCCGCGCCAGGGCCATGTCCCACAGCCAGCGAAGGCTCCGCCAATAGTCGGCGCCCTCGACCAGCCACAGCCCGCCGCCGAACACCACGCCAAACGCCGCCCAGCGCGAGAGGAGCGTCAGCAACGGCCCCAGCGTGACCGCCTCGCCGACCCACCACCCCGCCCCGAATCCCGCCGCCAGCGCCAACGCGGGCCACCCCACCAGGCGCCACAGGTTCATGTCCACCACCTGGCGCAGCTCGCCCACCAGGTACGCGCCGCCCACCACCAGCATCAGGTCCGCGGCCACCGCCACGCCCGACACGCCCCAGACCGCCGCTCCCACGACGACGGCGGGGACAAAGGTCACCAGTTGCACCAGTCGCGACTTGCGCAGGGCGCTGGGGCGTCCTACGGCCTGCATCAGGTTCCCGGCGAGGATCAGGACAGCATCCAGCGCCACATAGATGAGCATCAGGCGAAAGGGCCACAGGATGGGCTGCCACTTGGCCCCGATGACATAGGTGATAAACTCGGGCAGGGCCAACGCCAAGAGCCCGGCCACCAAGCAGTTGGCCCGCAACAGCGCGCTGCTGGCCCGAAAAAAGAGCTGCGACAGCCGCAGGCGGTCGTCCAGCGCCCTGCCATAGAGCGCCCCCACCACCCGCACCAGCGGGATACCCAGCATCCTTCGGGGATAGCCTGCCATCTCGTAGGCCCTGCTATACACACCCAGCGCCACGGTCCCTAGCGCCGTCCCCACCCAGAAATCGTCGAACTGGTCCAGCAGATACCCCAGGTTGCCGCTGACCCAGTTGTGCTTGGCCTGCTCCCAGATGCTGCGCAGGACATCGCGATCCCAGGCCAGGCGGCCGCTCCAGGCCCGCCAGACCGTCCACGCCAGGATGGTCCGCGCCGTAGCGCCAGCCAGTGGCTCAAAGACCAGCGCCCACCAGCCAAAGCCCGCCCAAGCCAGGCTGAGCGCCACGATGGTCATGCTGAGGCTAGAGGCGAGGTCCAGCCAGGCCAGCTTGCCAAACCGAAGCTCGGCGCGCAGCACGGCCCCTTGGATGTCGCCCAGTTTCCGCAAGACAAGCACCGGCGCGAGGGCCAGCATCACCCAGCGAAGGTCCCCGCCGTTGGGATAAGCGTGGGCGACGATGGGCGTCAACAGCAGCAACAGCACCGCACCGCCCAGCCCGAGCAGCAGGCGCACCGCCACCCAGGTCCCCACAAAGGCAGGGGTCCGCTCACGCTGCCCGATGTAGATCATGCCTAGCGAGCCAGACATGAGATAGCCCACCAGGCCGAGGTACACCAGCCCCAACGCCACCAAGCCAAAGTCAGCGGGGGCCAGCCACCGCGCCAAGAGGATGGCGCGCACGCCGCCGATGACCAGCGTCGCCGCCGAGGCCGCCATCGAGGCCGCCGTCCCTCGGACCGCTACACGCGCCAGAGAGCCGACGCCCTCCCCCGAACCCGCCGCGCGCTCCTGAGGCCCCACCTAGTATGCCGCCGTCCGACGCATGGACTGCTCCTCGACGTCGAACCAGCGGGCGATCAGCTCGCGGCGCATCTCGGACAAGGCATCGGCATAGGACGCATCGCTGGCCACGTTGTGGAGCTGCCGCGGATCGCGTCGCATGTCGTGGAGCAGCTCCTGCCCGCTGCCCTCGACGGCATAGAACTAGTCGCGGGTACGGACGGCCCGCCACGACGCGCCAAAGGGGATATGGTATGCCACATAGGCCGACGCCCGCTCCTCGTAGGGCCGCCCCTCGAGCAGCGGGCGGAACGCGCGCCCCTGCAACGTCGGCGGAACCTGCACCCCAGCATAGTCCAACACCGTCGGGGCTAGGTCCACCGCCTCGACGATCTCGGGGCGACGCTGCGGCGCGATGACCCCCGGCCACGAGATCAGCAGCGGCACCCGCGCGCAACTGTCATAGCCTGGAGGCCCCTTGCCCTCCAGGCCGTGATCGCCCAGATGCTCGCCATGATCCGACGTAAAGATGACCAGCGTACGCTCGCGCAGGCCCAGCTCGTCCAGGGCCGCTATGATCCGCCCGACCTGGTCGTCCACGTGGCTCACCAGCGCATAGTAGTAGGCCACCACCTGGCGCCAGGCGTCATCGTCCAGGCCATAGCGGTTCTCGTCGGGGTTCATGGCGGGCAGCGGCATCTCGGCCTGCTCGTACCACTCGACGAAACGCGGCGGCGGATTCAGCGGCGCGTGCGGCGCATAGAATCCCGCGATGGCGAAAAAGCGGTCGTCGCGATGCCGCCGCAAATAGTCGATCGTCTCCTCGGCCACAAAGGCCGTGTGCGAGAGCTCCTCGGGCCCGCGAAAGACATACGGCTCGATGGCGCGACGCGGCTCCGCGACCACTGGCTCTCCCTGCCAAGCAGGCGGCGTGGAGCAGCGGCAGGCCTCCACCTGATCCGGCGCGCGCTCGCTGACCCACTTGATGTACGCATCATCGTAGCAACCGGGCTCGTCCGACACGATGAGCTGGTCGAACCCATAGTCGGGGT
>CAYOBT010000142.1:0-6569 GCA_964402205.1 uncultured Anaerolineales bacterium | reverse complement strand
CATCTACGACCAGACCTACAACGTCATCGACTTCATCATGGACAACGACGGCCGACAGACTGCCGCTGGGCTCAAAGGCTACCGCGGATGTCGGTGGCACGGTGGTGGGTGCTGCGGTGATCGTTGACCCAAGCGAAGGCGTGGCGGCTGCCTCGGGCGTTGGTGAGGCAATCGGTTGGGTTACTTCTACCAGAGCAAAGAGGGTTGTGCCGTAGAAGCTGTTGTTCGCCGATAGACGCCAATTGCTCCGATGAGATCCCAAGCTTGAGGGGGCCCGCATGGGCACGCTGATGGCGACCGTATCGCCCGGCTCTAGCGCGGGCAAGGCCACAGAATCTGTCAGCCCCATCGAGGTACCGTCCACGAACCGTAGCGTGAGTCCTAGTCCCCATGGGCACGTACCGTCATTGAGCACGCTCCAGGTCTTGGTGAAGAGATCCCCAGCGGCAACGCTCGTGCCGTCGGGAATGGTGAGATCGTTCACGTAGGCGAGTGAGGGCTGACAGCCTGTCAGGTCCACCGTGGGCGCCAGAGTTGGCGCAACCGTCTTGGTCGGGCCGGCGACGGACGTGCCGGCGGGGGGCATGACGGCGTCGCCCAAACGCTGCACGACGTCCAACGGATTGCCGTTGCCCGTGGCATCGCAGCCAACCAGGCACAACCCAACACAGACGCAGGTCAAGAGGAGCGTTGTGCGACGCACTTGGTCCTCCCGTGTAGAGCGCCGATGCCTCTCCGTGCTCACCGCGCAGACCTTTCTGATAAGCTGTACGCTATTGTAGAGAGGTGCCAAGGCTATGTAAAGACGCAAAGCATCATCTTGGGGAGGCCGAGAGTGCACGGTACCCAAGGGTTCTGGTTGCGCGACAAGGCAAGGCACGGTCTCGCCGATTTGAGAGCGAGGCCGTGCCACGTGGCATCGAGGTCCCCGTCAAGCGGGGCTCCCTAGCACGCTCAAAGGGGTTTGGGCTCCCACCCGGTGACCTTGGCGCCGATGCCGATAGCCACGAGCAGCGCTCCTACGATCGCAGCGGCGGCAACCAAGCTCTCTTGGGGGCGTGCCACCGCGATGCCGACGAAAGCCCACACCACCACCAACGCATAGGCGAGATCGCGTCGAAGGAACGTGGCCGCCAACCCCAGAACCGTCCCGGCTAGCAGCACGAGGACCGTCCAGAATCGCGGCCCGAGTGCGCCACCATCCCAACCTGTGCTCGCCAGCAGCACAGCGATGTTGGCGATAGTGGCCACCGAGATCCAACCCGTGTAGATGCTCATGGGCACCCGAACGGACCATGTGGCTGCCTTGCCCGCATCGGGGGCCTCTTCTGGAATGCGCCCGATCTGCAGCCGCTCATAGATGACGATAAGTGAGGCGAGTAGGCCCAGCATGATCAGCACCGAAAGCCAGAGCACCTCATAGCCCCAGGCAAAGAGCCAGGCTACGTTGAGGATGGCATTGATGACGAACCAGGGCCCAATGCGCTCGCGCACGCGGGCTGCGCCTTTGCTGGACCGAGCCTGATAGACGGCAAAGGCGATAAGGCCGATGTAGATGATGCTCCAGATGCTAAAGACGTACCCGGCCGGCGTGAAGAGCGTCGGGTTGCTGTCCGAGACCTCGGCGGTAAGCTGCCCGCCGATGACGTCAGTTACTGACGCTAGCGAGTTGGCCACCAGCAGAAGCACCAATGCCAGGATGTTGATGAAGCGTAGCGCTTTCACGGTTGTTCCTCTTTCTGCGGCGCTTGTGCCGCGTTTGCAGGGACATTGTCGCCATCACTCGGAAGGGGATACGGCAAACGAGAGTCCTGTCGCCAAATCGCGAGATCGCGCTGGAGCAGAACCTCCAATCGCTCGATCTCTTGGGCAAAGAAGTCGTTGAGCTGGGCTCTTGTCTCTGGACGCATCGCCGGTCGCTGCTTGCCCTGCCGCAAGAGACGACGCGCGCCAAGTCTGCGGCCCAGGTTCACCACCCAGTCCAGATTCTCCTTTCGAAGCCAAGCGTCCAGATGCCAGGCGATGGCATAGGCCTTTGGGAAGCGCGGCACGTTGGCAGCGTTCACGCGCTCGTTGCCGGCGTCTTGGGCGAACAGGCCGGTGTCCAGGTCGAGGAAGGCTGCCAGTTGGCCTCTTGCGGATGGCGCGTCGCTATGGGCCTCTTCGGAGATCAGCACCAGCATCTGCTCTGGGCCGAAACGGGCCCGATAGCGCGCGATGCCCTCGCTGTAGATGCTTCTGTCCAGGAGCATCGGCCACTCTTCCAGGGCCTGTTCAAAGCTTCCCTCGTAGTTCTCGATGCGAGCTTGATGCCAGTAGTGCGAATAGGCACGATCCACGGGGTGGCGTAGCATCAGGATCAGTTTGTCGATGGTCCCCATGGCTGCCATGCGGTCGGGGCCATCTGGCTCATAGAGATAGTGGGCCGTTATCTCACCAATGGCCGTGTACTGGCCGGCTTGGTGGTCGGGCGGGAAAAAGGCGGCATACCATTGGGTGCCCCGGTCATAGTTCACGTCAAAGAAGCCGACTTCCTTGCGGCGCGTGGGAACCCAGACCTGTGGGTGGCTTGTGAGCACCTCGTGGAGCCAGGTTGTGCCCCCTCTCGGTACCCCGATCCCTACGAAATCCGGCAACGTCATGGTTGGCGATTCTCCCACAGGCGATCATATGGCGGCCAGGAATGCTCTAGCCGGCGTGGATCCCTCTCCAGAATCGCTCCCAGTCACCTTTGGCCTGGTACAGTGCCACCAAGGTGTAGAGAGCGCCCGTCCAGAAGCCGAGGATCATCATCAGGATGACCCAGATGATCTTGGCGGGGAGGCTTTGCTCTCGGTAGGCAATCCAAACCGAGAACAGCGCGAACCCAGCATAGAGATCCACCAACGAGACGATGCCCCATGGCATGCGCATGAGTTTGCCGCCCTCGCCGGCGAAATCGCCGACAGTGAAGCCATAGATCAGCACCGCCGTCATGGCCAAAAGGGCGATCCAAGCCACGATCTTGGCAGCTTTCATGAGGAGGCCTCCTTGTCAGGGGTGGGGGACGGCACTTGACCTGCGGCTCGCTTGAGCGCCTCTCGTCGCCGACGGTACTCTACGATGGGCCGATCGCCTTGGATGAGTTGCTCATCCATGTGAAGCGCGCTGGCCTTTGGTTGCTGGCAGTTCACGACACGTCGGTCCTGGTGAGCCACGAGCTTGTTGAAGGGCATCGCCACACGAGCGAGGGCCTGGCCTAGGATCGGGACCTGTAGAAAGCGTTGGTAGAAACATAGGTACAGAATCGTGTGGTCATCGTCCACCGGTGCGAATGCCGCCACGACCCGGACGTCCTCGCTGATGCGATTCTGCCACAGATTCGGCATGATGAGCTCGAGGCGATAGTCGCGGGTAGGATCGGGCACCGGCACCTCGTCGGGACGGCGCGGAGCAGTGCCATCGGGCAGGCGGTTGTACACGTACACGTTCATCCGGTGGTCATCGACCCATAGAGTGCCCGGGCCGTCCACGAGTTCGCGGCCGCCGCGGCCGATGGTGTTGTGATGGACGAATGGGAGGTGGACCACGTCGAGCTGGTTCTCGATTACCCGCGAATAGTGGGCGTCCCATGGGTCTGGCGCGGTGGCATAGACAAAGCCATCCTCCAGGTCGTCAAAGAATCGCGGCTCTGCCGGATCGGGCTGGCCCTCGCCCCAGTAGATAAAGATGAACCCGTGCGCCTCGCAAGCTGGGTAAGAGGCCACGGCGAATCGCTCGGGAACGGGCGTCTCGCGGCCCATGGCCGGGATCTGTGTGACGCGACCGCTGGCGTCATAGAGGAATCCGTGGAATGGGCACTCCAGATGATCGCCGCGCACCTTGCCCTGGCTGAGGCGCGCCCCTCGGTGGACGCAACGATCGTAGGCGCAGTGGACGTCGCCCTTGGAATCGCGCCAGAAGGCGAGCTTCTCGCCCATCCGTCTGACCCCCACCGGGTTGCTCCTGAGTTCCTTGGCGTCCAGAACAGCGTACCACTGATTGCGGATCACCATCTAGCTCCTTGTGCGGTCCTTGTATCGATGATGCTAGGAGTGCCTCACGAGCAAAGAGGTATGACGGCGCTGATGCGCAGCCACTCGGCATGACGAGAGCCTACGGTCTTGCCCCCGTTGCGCCGTTAGGATGCGCCCAAGAGGGAGAAGACCCTAGAGCCCCACGATGCCTACTCGTTTGTGACTCGGTTGGGCTTGGGCGCTATGTCGGCTGGGCAACAGCCACGAGGCCCACGCCATTCGGCCCGATATGGGCTCCGATGGCGGGCGTCACCGTGCCGCTGACGATCGGAATACTCTCAGGGATCAGGTGCCTGGCCATCTCCAGCAGCTCTTGGGCCCGTTCTGCGGGATGGGTGTGGACGAGACCCACTTGCTCCAGGGGTCCCAGATCGCTCACCAACTGCACAACACGCTCGAACATGCGACGGGTGGTGCGCACCTTCTCGGGCACGGTCTCGCCCAAGTGCTGGATCAGCAGCGGCTTGAGCTTGAGCAAGCCGCCTACGGCTGCTTCCAGCCGGGACACGCGGCCCCCACGACGGAGATACTCGAGGGTATCAACCGCGGCAAAGGACCACGTGCGGTGTGCCATGTCTTCCAAGTGGGCCACGATCTCTGCCATCGAGTGGCCTACCTTGGCCATACGGGCGGCGGCCGCAGCCATCAGGCCTAGGCCAAGCGTGAGCTGGCCCGAATCATAGACGGTGACGTCGGCCGCCGACGTGCTCTGCGCGGCGGCGCTGGCCGAGTTGAGCATGCCGCTCAACTTGGACGATATGTGGATCGAAAGGACCTCGTCGGCGCCTTCATCCGCCAGCCTTTCGTAGGCGCTCACGAACACACCCGTTCCGGGCGAGGAGGTTGTCGGGAAGGGGTCATAGGTGGGCAGCTCGCGGTAGAACCGCTCGCGGGTCATCTCGACGCCGTCGAGGTAGCTCTTGCCGCCGATGTTCAGGTAGCAGGGCACTACGGTGACGCCCAGTTCCTCGATGAGATCCTCTGGTAGGTCGGACGTGCTGTCGGTCACGATGCGTATGGTCATGTCAGCTCCCGAGTGAAGGGGCACCCCTCGGACGTTCTGCGCTTGCCCGATGGTGCCGACAATGGCGCTTTACACCAAGAGCATCAGCCCGAGCGCCAGTTCCGAGCCGATGCTAACGATATTGGATTGCTCCACCGAGTCGTCCACGAACATGGACACGCCACGGACGGCGGCGACCACCCAGTAGGTCGCTCCGAGCAGACGGTAAGCCTCGCCGCCGAGGATGATGGCAAAGAGCCCCAGCCCCACGAAAAAGCCCCCAAGCACGGCGCGGATCTCGGTGATACCGCGGCCGTTTTCCACTTCAAGGCCCGTGAACCCGCGCACGCGCCGCGGCCAGAGCATCGAATAGGCGCCCACGGCGATGGTCGCGAGGGCAGCGACGACGTGTAGGATGGTGCTGATCATGTTGATCCTCTCTTTGGAACCATTGCGAGTATAGAGATGTTTCCCGCTGAGGTAAACCCCGCAGGCTGCGCTTCGATGCGCTGAGCCGTGGTCTTGCCTAGCCAGTCGGGTACGGTGTGCGCCGGCTATGTGGCTACGATTATACATCAAGCACAAGTCTTGCGCAACTTGTTACTATATAAGCCTAACTATCGTTTGACGAGCGTCTCACTGACGCGCGCGGGAAAGGGTGACGACCACGTCGCAGTCGATTGTGTCGCCTTACTCGTCAGCCGAGAATCTCTGCGACCACCTCTCTCGTGACCTTAACCCATTGACGAATGCGATTCGGGTCACCCTGGACGGTCTCTACGTCCTTGAGGGTTACATCAACCACGCATCCGTTGCGCTGGCAGGCGATCAGGTCGTCGCGGAGGATGGTACGGACGCGATCCTCGTCCCAGCCATACGCGACCATATCGGCGGGGCTGGGACGGTAGCTGAGGACATAGGCGTCGCCTATCTGCTCGGCACAACGGGCGACGTCCGCTGCCGGGGCGACGGCGATGCGGCGCAAGTTGGGGATCTGTCGCAGCAGGTCGATCTTGCGCGTCAGGTCCTCGCAGCATCCATCGGCGCTCAGGCCAAAGGGTGCCATCAGAGGGATTTGGTACTGGAGCATGAACTCGTCCCAGAGCCGAGGCCCGACACCCGTCAGCTCTTGCGACGCTACAAAGGTCCAGAGCTGCTTTCGTCTGACGGGCGCACCATCGCTTGATGGATCTGGCAGCTCTTGCGCATAGGGCATGGCTTGGTTCTGGTGGTTGGCCAGCGTCCAGTGGCCTGCTTGCTCGGCTTGCTCATGAGTGCGCAGGATGCCATCGCGCATATGCGTGAGCAGGCGATGGAGCCAGTTGGGGCGGTCGTGCATGTCCCACATGATCTGCTCGAGGCCGCGTAGGTAGGCGAGCTGCGTGGAGATGTCGCCATCCCACATGCGGTAGGCGGGCGCGCGGTCGACCACGAGAGGCAGGAGGTCGCCGACGGCATCCTGCACGCGCGTGAGGCCCTCGGACGTCGCAGCCTCGTCGATGCGGTGAGCA
>CAYOBT010000141.1:0-6610 GCA_964402205.1 uncultured Anaerolineales bacterium | reverse complement strand
CCTGGTGGACGATTCTGGAGATCGAGAGCGGCATACCGGGGACCTGGGAGACGTTGCCCGAGCGCAGTGTCTCAGCTTCGGTTGCTCGATCGTTGAGCCGAGAACGCGAACGCCTTCTTGCCGTTCGTCAACGCCTAGCTCGTGTCGAAGGAGCGCTCGCGGTTTGGGACAGCGATCGGGCAGCCAAGGCCCAGGAGCTGGTTGCGCTCGGACGGTTGGCAGCGGATCTTGGACTGATTGCACCAGAACTGGCGGGGGAGGTCCCTAGGAGGGTGCTTCTCGTCTTCCAGAACGACGACGAGATTAGGCCCACGGGAGGATTCGTCAGCAGCGTTGCAGAGCTGACGTTGCAGGATGGCCAGGTCATCGAGATGCGCTTCATGGATAGCTATGATGTCGAGGGGCATCAGACGGCGCATCCCCCAGCGCCACCCCCTCTGGCCGAGTGGATGGACGCAGGGATGCTGCTCTTCCGCGACGCCAACTGGTCACCAGACTATCGCGACTCGGCGGAGGTCATGGCGGCGCTCTATGCGGCGGACATGGGGCGCGAGGTGGATGCCATAGTTGCCGTCAATGCCTCGCTCGCGGTACGCCTACTAGAGGCTCTTGGTCCGGTGAACCTGCCCGGCTATGACGTGGTAGTCTCTAGCGGCAATGTGCGTGAGGTGGCGGCAACATTCTGGGCGCAGCCCCTCGATGCTCCTTCTATCAGCGCAGAGGGCGAGGCATGGTCCGAATGGCTCGCGCATCGCAAGGACATAGGCGGGGCGTTGGTCGAGGCTCTCGTTAAGAGGCTGAGCCACCTGGATTCTCGCTATGCGATGGCGTTGGCCACGACGCTGCAGGATGCTGTGGCATGCAAGGATCTGTTGGTCTGGTCGCTGGAGGACCAGCGCCTGCAGCAGGATCTGGAGCGAGCGGGCTTGGCGGGAGAGCTGCGAGACGGTAGTGGCGACTATCTGATGGTGGTTGAGGCCAACGTTGGCTGGAACAAGGTCAACCGCAAGATGGCCCGCGACGTGACTTACAGCGTCGATCTGCGCCAAGAGCCTCGAGCTGAGCTCGTGATCACGTATGAGAATGGGTCGACGCCCGTTGGTACTTGCGAGCATGAGGCCCGCTATGGCGAGAGCTACGAGGCGATGACCGAGGGCTGCTACTGGAACTATGTCAGGATTCTTGTGCCCGAGGGGGCTGAGCTCCAGGCCGCCGAAGGCCTTGTGGGGGACGTGACCGTCGGGACGTTGGACCGCAAGACAGTCTTTGGTGGGTTGGTGCTCGTACCGGCTGGCGAGACGGTGACTGCTCGGTGGTCGTATCTTCTGCCGGATCGTGTGGCCGCATTCGGTGCTCAAAGAGATTTGGGGTATCATCTGCTGGCTCAGAGGCAACCTGGGATGGATCGAACTTCACTGACCGTGGTTGCTCACACGGGGGAGATGGGTGCGATGTTGGGGCCTGCTTGGGCTGCTCAGCCCGATGGCTCGTGGATCCGAGAGCTGCGATGGGATCGGGATGTCGAGTTATCGTGGATGCCAGATCGCTAGCACGGATCTCCATCGCCAGGGATCTCGCAGACAACTAGAGAGGATCAGACGTGGGATTACGGGGGTTCGGTCTGGGGCTCTGTTTCGTGAGCCTCGTGGCTCTAGTAGCGATGCCTGTGGCCGCGGACACGCCAGATGAACGGCTCGCTATCCAATCGCCGGCTAGCGGTTCGGTGGTGGGCGGGTTGGTTTCTGTTCTGGGCACGGCCGATCTCATGGGGATGGAAGGGTATGTGGTCAGCTTTGGGATGGGCGAGGATCCGGGCCGGTGGATTGCCATGGGTGAGATGCGCCGCGAATCCACCGTCGGCGAGCGTTTGGCGCTCTGGGACACAACCCGCATTCCCGACGGCCTCTACACCATCCGTCTACGGGCCGTTGTGCGTCGCGACGGCGCCCTGAGCTACCGTGACGCCTATGTCGCAGGTATACAGGTAGCCAATGCGCCTCGGACTGCGACGCCCTATCCCACGCTGGTGCCCTCTGCAACGCCTACGCCGACCCGCGTCCCTACAGAGACGCCTACGGCTCTCCCGACGATTGCCCTGGACGATGGAATCTCGCCCTACCTCTATTTGACCATGACGGATCTCTATGATCCGCTCTGCTCTGGATGGAGGCAGCGCTACAGTGTGTGGATCTCTAATGTCGGCATGATCTCGGTCACGAACATCATGGTGACGCAGACCTTGCCGGTGGGCCTGGAGGCGGTGCTCGCCGATTCCACGCCCGGCGGCGAGCTTGGGCCGCAGGAGGAAAGCGTCACCTGGCGTGTAGACTCCTTGCAGCCAGGAGAAGCCCTCAAGCTCGAGCTCCAGGTAACCGTTGCTGACTGGATCGAGATCGGTGCGTGGATCGAGAGCCAAGTGGTGCTTAGCAGTGACCAGGTCCCCTATCTGGCCAAGAGCGAGGGATCTCTCCTGAGTGACTGCGTCTGGCTGCGGCAGACGGCTACGGCACAGCCTCTTGTGCTGCCGACACGGGCTCCAACCGAGACGCCTACTCCGCGGCCGACACAGACGGAGGGGGATGGTGAGAGTGGCCGGCCGACCTTGTTGCCCAGTCCAACGCGAACGCTAGCGATCGATATCGACGACCCTTCCATCTCCCGTGGCTTGGATGTGGTGACGCTATTGATCTCTGGTGGTTTGGGAGTGCTTCTTGTGGTAACCATTTTGCTACTACGAAAGCGGATTGGCGGGCGTGGCTAGGGCACGAGCTAGTCTGCTTGACGAGCGTCATGTCAGCCTGCATAATCGGTAGAGTAGCGAGGGTCAGCCAGGCAAGGATGCTTGGCAGTGTGGGAGGTTACCATGTCTGATCGAATGCGGGAGATTCTGAGCTGGTACAGTAACGAGAATCCTGGCGTTGTGACGAACCTGGCACGCATCATGAACACCGGCCGTCTAGCCGGAACGGGCAAGATGGTCATCTTGCCGGTGGACCAGGGCTTTGAGCACGGTCCAGGCAGGAGCTTTGCGCCGAATCCGGCGGGCTATGATCCGCTGTATCACTTTCAACTGGCCATCGATGCGGGCTGTAACGCACATGCTGCGCCTCTCGGTTCCATCGAACGGGGTGCTGCCGACTATGCCTGGCGTCTGCCGCTGATCCTCAAGGCCAACAGCCACGATCTGCTGTACGATGAAGAGGATCCCATGCCTGCGCTGACGGCGAGTGTGTCAGACGCTTTGCGACTAGGCTGCGCTGGCATCGGGTTCACGATCTACCCCGGCACCAAGGACCGGCGGTTTCTCTATGAGCAGCTTCGGGAGCTCACGCGGGAGGCCAAGGCTGCGGGGCTAGTCGTCGTGGTGTGGTCCTATCCGCGCGGCGGTTGCCTCGAGAAGCCGGACGAGACCGCCATCGACGTGGTGGCCTATGCCGCCCAGATTGCTGCCCAGATGGGCGCCACGATGATCAAGGTCAAGCTGCCCTCCGAACACCTCGCTGTGCCCAAGGCCGCCGACGCCTACAAGGAGCACCAGGTGCCCATCGCCACGATCGCGCAGCGCGTGCAGCACGTGGTCCAGAGCGCCTTTGATGGGAAGCGGATCGTTATCTTTTCTGGTGGGCCTGCCAAGGATGACGAGGCCGTCTTTGATGAGATCCGTGGGATCCGAGACGGCGGTGGCTTTGGCTCGATCATCGGGCGGAACTCGTTCCAGCGCAAGCATGACGATGCTGTGGCTTTCCTTGATACGGTGATGCGCATCTATGCCGGCGAGCTAGAGTAGCGTCAACGGGCGCGTTCGGGCTTGATCCGCGCGCGCAAGCTCGTTACAATCACGGTATTGGTTAGGCATCCTTTGGCAAGCGCCCCCAGCAAGGAGAGGCAGGATGGAGAAAAAGTTCCGTGCCCTGAGGATCGTCTCGGTGGTGTTCAAGGTGCTGGCGTGGGTGACCCTGGTCGGTGGTATCCTGTCGGCTTTGATCGCCGTCGTCATCGGGGCGCTCGGCGCAGGCGCGATGGCGCGGATGCCACAGTTGCGGAATCTTGCGCCGCTGATCGCCGGCGGCGGGGGAATCGTTGCGGCCATCGTGAGCGCCCTTGGCATCCTGGTCTCATCGCTTTTCGGCTTTGTGCTCTTGTACGCCTATGCCGAGGCGATCTACCTGGCCATTGCCATTGAGCAGAACACGCGCGAGTGCGCCTACTATCTCAAGGGGGAGGGCGCCTACCAGAGCACGCCGGGTGGATACGGCACCTGACGCCCTAGCATGCACGGAGGGGCACCCCAAACGGGTGCCCCTCTTTGGTTTGGTGGCGTCCGGCTAGGAGGCGGGGTATCCTCGCGGTTTGCAGAGTACCTCGAGGACGCGGAGATCAAACAAGTCTTGAGCGTTGGCGGCGCGGATGAGGGCGGCAGTGTCAGCGCCGCTAGCGCTGCCCCCGACCGCGATGACAGGATCGCCGGCGCGGACTAGGCCTGCATCGGCGGCCATGAGCGTGATCTCACAGGCGACCTTGAGGCCATCGCAAAAGAGGCGTAGCGTGAAGGCGATGATCTCGTCGATCTGGTAGGTGCCGAGCTTTCGGCGCACCGCTCGTCCGACGCCGCCAAAGGCGTGCTGGCATGTGAGAATCTCGGCTCCGGCAGCCAGGATGCGATCACGATGCTGGTCTTCGAGTTGCTGCTCGTTTGGCGCAGCGAATCCGGTCGAGTGGGTGACCGCCACGACGTGACGATCTGGCATCAGCTCGGCCGCGAGGGCCCCTGTCTCGCCAGAAGTCGTCGCGATCAGAATGTCCTTGATGTCCAGTTGACGGGCTCGCTCTTGAGCGATCGCCAGCGTTTCGGCTGTGTTCTGCGGACCCCCTTGATCAAAGCAGGTGCATGTTACCTGTGAGCTCGTCACGTTTCCCTCCTATCCGCGCTGCTTTCCGAAGGAGCCAGCTCCCCGAGCCTTTTGCGGCATTCTCTCAGATCCGATCGCAGATCGCGCAGCGTGAGCTCGTTGCGCTCAACGGCACTGTACATAGCGCGCTTGGCGTTGGGGCAGTCCTCTTCGACGAGCCGGAGGACCTGGCGCATCAGAGCGCGCCTCGACGTTCTGCCATACGGACACGGCTCGCCCTGCAGAGGCAATCCCCAAGCCTTGACGTAGGGCACGATGTCGCGCTCCTCGACGTACGCCAGCGGTCGGATGACGGTGAGAATGCCATCGAAAAAGACAACACGTGGCTCCATGCGGCGGAACGTGGCCGTGTAGAACAGATTGAGCAACGTGGTCTCGGCTACGTCGTCGGCGTGATGTCCAAACGCGAGCTTGTTACAGCCCAAGCGCTGAGCCATTTGGAACAGGGCTTTCCGGCGTTGCCAGGAGCAGCGGAAGCATGGGCTGGCGTCGGTCTCTTCCAGTTCGTTGGCGATCTCTAGCGGTTCGGTCACGAGAGGAATGTCATGCTGCTGGCAATAGTCTTCCAGCCAGTCCGGCGGCACAGCGGTGCCGCACTGGCGATCCGGTAGCATCCGACCAGCCACGAGGGTATAGTGGTCCTTCACAGCCCGCAATCTGCGACGTAGCAGGTCTAGTAGCGTCATACTATCCTTGCCACCAGATACCGCTACAAGGACGGTGTCGCCAGAGCGGAGCATGCGGTGCTCACGCACGGCCTTGTTGACCGAGCGCAAGAGATAGTGAGCGAGCTTGTCTTGTCGGGCTGCGTCGTTGGTTGGCACAGACTACCCCCTGGATGCCAACTATACCATGAGCTGGGGAGTGCTCGCAACGCCGCTCTAGCTTTGACCGCGCCTAGGCAATGTGCTATAATCTCACCAAGATAGTCCACAATTTATCGGCATAATCGAGGCCATTTGATGAAGATCTCAACCAAGGGCGAGTATGGCATCCGCGCCATGCTAGAGCTGTCGCAGCACTATGGCGAGGGCTATGTTCAGAGCGCCAAGATCGCGGCTGCTCGCATGATACCCGAAAACTATCTGTACCAGCTCTTGATCACCCTGCGGAAGGCTGGTCTGGTGCAGAGCCGTCGTGGACCCCAGGGCGGGCACATGCTGGCGCGTCCTCCCAAGGAGATCACGCTCGCCGAGGTTGTGCGTGCACTGGAGGGGCCGCTAGCTCCGGTGACATGTATCCAGGAAGGCGTTGTGGACACTTGCCCGTACACAGAGCGCTGTGTGCTCAAGGATGTCTGGCGTGAGGTGACAGCGTCGACAAGTCGAATCCTCACCGACCATACTTTTGGCAAGCTGGCCGAGCGCGAGCTTGAGCTAGAGAAGGCCGCCAGCTAGAGACGCTGGCCCGAGGCGCTTATCCCTTGCTACTGCCGCGGCGGGGCTTGGATAGGATAGTCCCGACGGCGTAGGTTAGCCCCAACCCCACAAGGATCACCGCGCCGAGTTTCCACACAGCATCTGCCCAGAACAGCAACGGGTAAAGCTGGATAAGGGTGTCTGTCTCCCAGAACGTCCAGGTGCCCGCCTCAAACAGCACTTGGTGGAACACGGTGAAGAACAGGTCAAAATCCACGAGCGACGCCACGACGAGCACCCCGATGATGGCTGCAGCTGTGACGACGGCCAGGCGAAGCTGTC
>CAYOBT010000140.1:0-6610 GCA_964402205.1 uncultured Anaerolineales bacterium | reverse complement strand
GATCTGAAGATCCAGCAACAGCGAATAGTTCTGGACATAGTAGAGATCATCTTGTGTGTTATGATACATGGGTCGATCGCTGCGACCGTTTATCTGCCACCAACCCGTCATGCCCTGGGGCACTGCGAAGCGCTTTCGCTGCCATAGCTCGTACTTGGCCACCAGCCAGGGCAGCTCGGGACGAGGCCCTACCAAGCTCATCTCGCCTCTCAGCACATTCCAGAGCTGCGGAAGCTCGTCAAGGCTGCTCCGGCGCAGAATGCCACCCACCCGCGTCACCCGAGGATCATCTCGGCGCTTGTAGGTCGCCACGCCGTCCCAGCTCAACTCGGCAGTCTTTTCGGCGCGCTGCTCAGAGCCAACGTACATGGACCGAAACTTGAGCATGTCGAAAAGGCGACCGTTCTCCCCAACTCTCTGCTGGCGGAAGAGAACGGGCCCGCGAGAATCCAGCTTGATCGCCAGTGCAATGACGCCATAGAGCGGAAGCGTCAGCAGAAACAGGCTGCCGCCCACGGCCAGATCAAAGGTGCGCTTCACCAGACGTTGGTAGTCGCTGAGGGCAGGCGCTCGGAGATCGATCATCGGAACGCCGGCAAACTCTTCAAAGTCAGCCCGATGCAAGGCCAGCGAGAAATAGTCCGGCACGATGCGGACGTGGACGGGAAGCGCGTGCAACGCCGCCACCGCCTGAGACAACCGCTCCCAGGCACGCAAGGGCAGCGTCACGACGACCTCGTTGATAGCGTGTTCGCTGACAACCTTGGTGATCTGGTCCACCGATCCAAGCACAGGAAGGCCGGTAGCGGCCTTGGCGGGGTCATCATCCAGATAGCCCACGAATTCGAGGCCACGCCATGTGTGCTCCTGAAGGCGACTGGCGACCTCGCGCCCGAGGACACCTGCCCCCACGATGACGACACGAGCCACCTCGCCGTTCTTCCGTCGCTTGGGGGCCATCACCACAGCCACAAGGCGCCAGCCAGCCATCGACACCCAAAGCAATGCCACGATGAGGATGAGGAGCCAGCGTGACGTCTCGCGATAGGTAAGGTATACCAATCCTGCCAGCACGAGCCCACAAAGAAGAGCGGTTCGCGTCACGTGACCAAGCTGCTGCCGATAGCTCTCCATGCGCGACGGATCATAGATGCCGAGCGCTAGCCCCACAGCGAGCCAGGTCACGGGGACAAGCCACCAGAAGAATGGCGGTATGAGACCCTCACGAGGCAGAGGGATCGCCCAAGGCCAGTTCGGGCGCACCCACCAAGCAGCCAATAGCGCCACCACAGCCATGGCGAGATCCATAAAGAGCGACAGGATCGCATAGTTGACGCTATGGCGACGGAACATGCACCGATTCCCTCACGCAATCCAGCAGCCCAAAGCCACCAGGCGCATTCTAGCGCGCGGACTTGGCCTTCTCAACCCCTACGGCAACCTGCGTCGCACCGTCCCCATCGCTACCGGCATGGCCATCGACGTACCCCAACTCTTCGAGGCGTGACACGATGATGCCGACACTCTCTTCGATGGTCTGTGTCGCCGAGTTGACGATGATGTCTGGCTGCTCTGGGGCCTCGTATGGATCGGAGATGCCGGTGAAGTTTGCGATCTCGCCTGCCAAGGCCTTCTTGTAGAGACCCTTGACGTCACGGCCGATCAACACCTCTAGCGGGCAATCGACGAAACACTCGACAAACTCGCCAATCTCGTCCCTCGACTCTTGGCGGCGCGCACGATATGGGGAGATAAAGGAACACAACACGGCGACGCCGTTTCGTGTCAGCAGCTTGGCCACAAAGGTCACGCGATCGATATTCAGATTGCGGTCCTCCTTGCTAAAGCCAAGGTCCTTGGTCAAGCTCTGGCGGACGATATCGCCGTCCAATCGCTCGACCTTGAGACCTCGCTCCCGTAGGACCGGTTCCAGCGCTCGCGCCAGCGTCGTCTTGCCTGCCCCAGAAAGACCGGTGAACCATAGGGTGAATCCGCGATCCTGCGCCATCTTGCCTCCACGTTGTCGACGTTGTACGGATTGACAAATGTCCTGCATGCAGCCTACAAGCGCTCCGTCCCCATCCAATCGGGCGGCGCCATGCCTAGCCCGCTGAGAATGGAAGGAGCGACGGCTCGCCACGTACGCGCTGCGCGTCCCGCAGGTGCCTCGCCGCCCGTGGCTATGTACATCCCCAGCTGGGCATGGTTGGCATCGTCGGGACCGGTATCGTTCTCAAAGACGTGCACGGTGCCGTGACCGATGGAGCCCACGGACCGCCACGCGAGATCCCCAAGGTAAACGATCAGGTCCGGCGGGATGTTGCGAACCTGACGATAGACGTCTTCTGGTCTGAACGCGCGGGTGCCCATGGGCTTGCCCTCGTGATCGGTGGCCGCCTCTAGTTCGGCCGCCAGCTCGTTGCGAACCCGATCGTAGTCGTTGGCCGGCACGACGCCCTGGGGCTCACGGCCCTGGACGTTGAGGAACACCCGTGCATAGTAACCTCCTGAGGCCCAGGCACGCGTGTGTTCCCAATCCACTGCGCAATCTTCGATCCTAGCGATGCCCTCGGGTTGCTCCTTCAGGACTAGGTAGCCGCGCCGGATCAGCCACTCGTTGATGCAGAACCCGCCCATCATGGGCTGTCCGCCGTGGTCTGAGAGCACCACCACATTGGTGCCACGCGGTAGCAGATCGAGCATCTCGCCGATCTGCCCATCGAGATAGACATAGTAGTCATGCATTGCCTGCTCGTACGGGTTCCCAGGCTCGTACTTGGGATGGGCGGGATCGCAGTACTTCCAAAAGCCATGGTGGATGCGGTCGACGCCTATTTCCACCCAGACGAACAGGTCCCATGGTTTGCCAGCGAGAAGGTGCTTCACGAGCGCGCAGCGGCGCTCTGTCATCTCTTGGATCTGCGACAGGAGATAGCCCTTGCGGTCCGTGCGAAACTGATGCACATCCACGGCATAGTCGCCAACCGCGTCGCGGACCTCGTCAGCAAGCTCGTCAGGCCAAGTGTACTTGGAGCGCGTGCTAGGCGTCAGAAAGCCGCTCACGAGCCACCCATTCACGGGGCGCACGGGAAACGTCTGCGGAACGCCCACAACTGCCACACGCTTGCCCGCATCGCTGGCGATGTCCCAGATACGGGGCTCCTGAACGGCAGCACCCGTAGCAATGCCCATTTTGTCGTAGGAATGATCAGACCGGTTGCGAAACCCATAGAACCCTAGCTCGCCCGGATCCCGCCCGCTGAACATCGCCGACCATGCCGGCACGGTGATCGCTGGGATCGTCGTCTCCAGCGTACCATAGCGGCCTTGGGCCGCCAAGCGGGATAAGTTTGGCAGATCATCCGCATAGCGGTCAAAAACCAAGCTAGGCTCCGCACAGTCGAGGCCGATGACAAACACCTTGTTGCGGCCACGCTTCCCGAACAGTCGACCAAGCACCGTAGGGCTACTCCTCTCGGTCGCGCATGGCTTCGATCAGAAGCTGAGCCACCTCTGGCCGCGTGAACTCGGGCGGCGGGGCCTCGCCACGCCGGAGCATCTCGCGGACCTGTGTGCCGCTAAGGAAGATATAGTCGTCGCGGCTGTGAGGGCAAGTCTTTGAAGAGACAACCGCGCCACACTTTTTGCAGTAGAAGGCGTACTCGAACCGCAGTGGGACGATGCCGATCTCCTCAGGCGAGAAAGCATCAAAGATCCTCTGAGCATCGTACGTGCCATAGTACTTGCCAACGCCAGCGTGATCGCGCCCCACGATAAAGTGGGTGCAGCCATAGTTCTTGCGGCAGAGCGCATGAAAGATCGCCTCTCGAGGGCCAGCGTACCGCATGGCCGCGGGAAAGACACCAAGCACGACCCGATCCGCGGGGTAGTAGTGATCCAGCACTATGCGATAGCTGCGCATGCGCACGTCAGCGGGGACGTCGTCGCTCTTGGTCTCGCCGACCAGAGGATGCAATAGCAGCCCATCCACCATCTCGAGGGCGGTTTTTTGCAGGTATTCGTGCGCGCGATGGATGGGATTCCGCGTCTGGAAAGCCACAATCGATCGCCAGCCGCGCTCAGCAAAGATGGCGCGCGTCTGCACCGGATAGCGAGGGTACGTGCCAAAGCGGCCATCGGGAATCTCATTCAGCAACCAGATGGGCCCGCCAACCAGCACATCCCCTTGTGCATAGAGACGCGCCACGCCAGGATGGGCATCCTCCGTGGTCCCATAGACCTCCTGCGCTTCGCGACGCTTGTCATAGCCGTAGCGATCGTGGACCTCCATGATGGCCAGGATCCTCTCCCCATCACAGAGCGCCACCTGATCGCCGACAGAGATGCTCTCAGCCACATCATCGCTCACATCCAGGGTGATGGGAATGGGCCAGACGGGGCCATCGGGGAGCCTCATCTCGCTCACAACCGACTCGTAGTCCTCTTGCACCATAAAGCCCGTTAGAGGACTGACCACGCCATGGGCGATAAGCTCTACATCGGAGATAGCGGCCTCCGAGAGGGGAATGCATGGCAACGTTTCTGCTAGGCGAAGAGCGCCATCGCGCAGCGGGCCTCGGAGGACGCGATCGACAAGGGTGCCACCATGGGGCAGGATCGAGGTAACTTGCCCACGAGCGTTCTGCACGGCTAGGTCCTCCTTCTTGCGGGTCCATCATTGTGCCGCGGCGCATCCGCCAGAGATGGCTACTGCTGCCCCCCAAAGCAAGGATATGCCGTGTCACGTGTCTTACGGGATTCGGAGCGAACCCCCAACACGTAAGTCTATGCAACAAAGCTAGAAGCGCCAAACCACGAACCGAGATGCCCTGGCTCCTTGAGCCTGGACATGCCTATGACAGCGCATTATGATGCACCCTAGCAGTGATGCCACGAGGTGAGGAGGACACCATGGGAGAACAGCTACGCGCGGGAGTCATCGGGCTGGGCATTCTTGGATCGCAGCATGCGGAGCATCTCGCGAACCACCCGAGCGTGCGTCTCGTCGCGGTTGCTGACATTCGCCAGGCGGTGGCTGAGGAGATCGCGGGCTGCCATGAGGCCGAGGCATACGCTGACTATCGGCAGATGCTAAAGGACCACACGCTGGATCTGGTGGTCGTCGCCACGCCAGATCCGCTCCACAAAGAGCCAACGCTGGCCTGTCTGGGCGCCGGTGTGCCCTCGATCTTTCAGGAGAAGCCACTAGCGACGACGCTCTCAAACGCCGAGGCCATCTGCGAAGCGGTCGAGCGTCACGGCGCGCGCCTCTTTGTGAACTATGCTAATCGCGCTGCCCCCTTGGACATGGCGACACGCTATGTGATGCAGCGCGGGCTCTTGGGCCCCATCGTATACGGCGAATCGCGACTAGACGACAATATCAGCGTCCCCACCAAGATGTGGGGGGGACGCAGTCACGACTGGGCGGCCGGCTCGTCCACCGTGCATTTCCTGCTCAGCCACGTCGTGGACCTGCTGCGGTTCTACTTTGCCCCGGCCGAGGTGACGGACGTCTATGCCATCAGCCAGCGTCAGGTGCTGGGGTACACGCCCGACGTCTATGACGCCTTTCTGACGATGGATTCGGGGATGCGCGTCCGCGTCAAGGCCGAGTGGATCAAGCATATCGATGAGTTGGTCGAGTTCTACATGTGCTTCTCGGGACACGATGGCACACTGATCTACAACAAGCGGGCCGGCTTTGGCACCGAGCCGGGCTGGCGCGCGAACCTGCCGAGCGGCGTGGATACGCACGCCTTGCTGGCCCATCAGCAGGAGCTACTGGAGCTCGGCGCCAACGTGCGCGCCATGTTCCACCGACCCGAGCTAGTCGCGGGGGCCTTGCAGGCAGGGATGGCCGATCGCATGCCAGCGCTAGAGTACCGAGGCCTAGGCTATGGCAAACCCATGGCCCTTTCGGATGCCATCATCGACGCTATCGTGCAGGACACGCTAGAGCCCACGGGATGGGAAGGGCTTGGCCCTGTACCGACGCATCTGGACGGCCTAGCCCAGACCAGGATCACCGACGCCATCATCCGCTCAGCAGAGATGGGCGAACCCGTAAGCCTCTAGGATCATCGGCATGCATAGACCCCGCCACTGAGTGGTGGCGGGGTTCATGGCGCGGCGTCAGTCAGCCTCGAGTGGCAACGGGTCCTCGTCTTTGCCGGTGAACTGCTGGGCCAGGCTATCCTGCGTCAGGTACCAGATCGTGAGCACGCCTATGGCCGTTCCTGTCGGGAAATCGAACAGACCGAGCACTGCCAGCACCAGGGCTACCCAACGAGCCCACGGCTGCATCTCCAGCAAGCCCCAGCCTACGGCCAGCGAGAGCGCCGCATAGACAAAGACGGCGAATCCGGCCATCCCCAGCACGACAAACACGACGACGGCCCCGACGGCATCGGTCATCACAAAGAGCATGGGCACCGTCGCTAGCAAGACGACGCCCGCCAGGAGCAGCGCCACAACCCCCACAAAGAACCGGTAGATGGCCAGAAGCGTGACGCCCTGTGGCCGCTTGCGTTTCTCCTCGGTCATCGTGCCCTCCTCCGCATCCATCCGCGCCGGAACGCCTTGACACTCAAACTGTTATACGGCAGGG
>CAYOBT010000139.1:0-6675 GCA_964402205.1 uncultured Anaerolineales bacterium | reverse complement strand
CCCCTGCGTCGTGGGCCAGTTTGGCGAGATGGGCGATGGGCTGAATGGTGCCGACCTCGTTGTTGGCGTGCATCACCGTGACAAGGATCGTGTCATCCCGGAGGGCTGATGCGACTGCCTCTGGATCGACGAGACCGTGCTCATCCACAGGAAGCACGGTGATGTGGTAACCGTGTTGTGCAAGCCAGCGGCATGGCTCCATCACGGCGGGATGCTCCACGGCGGATGTGATGATGTGGCGACCTCGCTCTTGCAGAGCTTCCGCCACGCCAAAGATGGCTAGGTTATTGGCCTCGGTGCCGCCGCTGGTAAAGTACAAGTCGGGAGTGCGGCACGCCAGCATGGCGGCAACCTGCGCACGAGCGTGCTCGACGGCTCGCTTGGCCTCGATGCCGTAGGTGTGCGGGCTACTAGGATTCCCAAAGAGAGGGCCTAGGCAGGGCTCGATGGCCTTGGCAACGGCGGGATCGAGCGGCGTGGTGGCGTTATAGTCGAGATAGACGGGCTGCGCCATGGTACTTTCTCCATGTATGATCCATTCTCCATGGTAGGCCTTCGGCACTTGTGGGGCAAATGGTCGTTGGCGGTTCATGAGTGTTGCGCTAAGGAATTGCGCATAGGCGCTAGCTGTGCTATGCTCACCGCGTCGTTCGAAGAGCAGAAAGGAGGATCGGTATATGCCTCCCATCCAAGTCAAGGCGGGCATTCATTGGATTGGCGTCAACGACCGCACCACGGATCTCTTTGAGGGCCTCTGGCCGATCACGAGCGAGGGTGTTTCGTACAACAGCTACTTGATCCGTAGTGACAAGATCGCGCTTGTCGACCTGGCCAAAGCCGCTCACGAGGGATCCTTCTTTGACCAGCTAGCCCAGTTGGTGGACCCGACAGAGCTCGACTATGTGGTCATGAACCACATGGAGCCTGACCACACAGGATCGCTGCGCGTGCTGAAGCACCTCGCTCCGAAGGCCGAGTTCGTGGTGTCACCCAAGGCCAAGCCCATGCTGGAGGCGTACTATGGGATCACTGATCGCGTCCGCGTAGTGGAGGACGGGGAGAGCATCTCGTTGGGGGCGCACGAGCTCGAGTTCTACCAGATCCCCTTTGTGCATTGGCCCGAAACCATGGTGACGTACGAGACAAGCCAGCGCGTGCTGTTCTCCTGCGATGCTTTCGGCGGCTATGGGGCCCTTCGCGGGGCCATCTTTGATGACGAGTGCAGAGACCCAGCCTTCTACCAAGCCGAAGCGCTGCGCTACTATGTGAACATCGTTGCCAAGTACAGCCGACCCACGCTTATGGCCATCGACAAGCTGGGAGGCTTGGACATCGACGTGATCGCGCCGTCGCATGGCCTTGTGTGGCGAAGCGATCCCGCTCGCATTGTGGAGCTATACCGCGCCTGGGCCGGCTATGCGAGCTCGGCAGGGGATCCCGGCATCACCGTGGTGTATGGCTCCATGTACGGCCACACAGAGGCGATGATGAACGCGGTGGCCGAGGGCGCCTCGAGCTCGGGGCTCGCGGTGTCCATCTATGACGCGGCGCGCACGGATGTGAGCTACGTGTTGCCGTCTCTGTGGACCAAGCGCGGGGTGCTGATCGGAGCTCCCACCTACGAAGGGAACCTATTCCCGCCGGCGGCCGAGGTGATGCGCATGGCCGGGACCAAGCGCATTCAGCGTAGGCTGGTCGGCTACTTTGGGAGCTACGGTTGGAGCGGTGGGGCTCGCAAAGAGTGCGCCGCTATCGCCGAGGATATCAAGTGGCGCTGGTGGGATGCGCTAGAGTTCCAGGGATCTGCCTCGCGCCAGGCTCTCAAGGAGGGCGAAGCCTTTGGACGACGGTTTGCGGCGGCCGTCGCGGAGGACGCCGACGACTAGGTTGCGTATAGAAAAACAGGGCGGGGATCGTTCCCCGCCCTGTTTTGCGTTGCAGAAGCTTGCTAGCGCTTGCCGCCTTCGCCCTTGAGGGTGGTGCGGCGGCTCTTGCGGAGCTTTTTGGCTGCCTTGCGCTTGCGCTCCTGTGAGGGCTTTTCGTAGAAGCGACGTCGACGCGTCTCGGAGAGGACGCGCTCTTCTTGCACTTCCTTGCGAAAGCGTCGCAAGAGCCCTTCAAACGATTCGCCATCACGGCGAAGAACCTGTGTCACCTCGCTTGTGTCCTTTCGTGGAAGCAGGGCGTGCGTGTTGCACGCGGGCGGGGCCTTGTGGCCCACTCACACAACCGCCGGGTCAGAGCATGACTCGGTGTCGTTGCACAGGCATGCCGCGCAGCCGTCATAGCCGGCCAGCTGGGCTGTCCCGGCCCGACCATGCCGCGCTCGCTTGTGCTCGCCTCACCTCCCTCCAAGCGCCACGCGCCATACGAGGCGCGTGATGACCGTCGTCTCGCACCACGAGGGCGAGACCTCCGATCCACAAAGCCATTCTATCACACGTGTGCCATGGTGGCAATTCCGGGAGCCCTGGCTATGTCTGGTCATCGTCCAGACGGATATGCAGCTCGTCTAGCTGTCGATCGGAGATGGGCGATGGCGCATCGGTCATGAGGTCGGTGGCGCTCTGCGACTTGGGGAAGGCCATGACCTCACGGATGTTCGGCTCGCCTGCCAGGAGCATGACGAGGCGTGCGATGCCCCACGCGATCCCGCCATGCGGCGGCGCGCCGTACTCAAAGGCGTCCAGTAGGTGCCCAAACTGCGCTCGGGCCTCCTCCTCGGTCAGACCGATGGCGCGGAACATGCGATCCTGGATGCCGCGACGGTGGATGCGGATGCTGCCGCCGCCGATCTCGTAGCCGTTGCAGGCGATGTCATACGCCTTGGCGCGCACGCTGCCGGGATCGGTCTCGAGCAAGGGCAGGTCCTCGTCCCTTGCCGACGTGAAGGGGTGGTGGGTAGCGGTATAGCGTTCTTCCTCCACGTCCCACTCGAGCAACGGAAAGTCCGTGATCCATACAAACGCTAGCGCGTCAACATCGCCCAACGAGAGGCGCTTCCCCAACTGCGTGCGCAGACCTCCCATGACCGTGCACGCCGTCTGCCAGGCATCGGCGACGATCAGCACAAGATCATCAGGCTTGGCCTTCATGCGTGACGCGATTGCTTCGAGCTCGGCCTCGCTGAGGAAGCGCTTGGCCGACGAGCGCACATCCTCCTCGCCGTAGGCGATCCAGATGAGGCCCTTGGCTCCGAGGGCCCGGGCGGCCTCCTCGAGATCATCGATCTCGCGCCGACTATAGGCACCGCCGGCTGGGACACAGATGGCCTTGGCGACGCCTCCAGACGCGACGGTTCCCGACAGCACGCGGAAGCCCGACTGCTCGGCGATGTCCGTGAGATCGACGAGTTCCAGACCAAAACGGATGTCGGGCTTGTCGCTGCCGTAGCGGTCCATGGCTTCCTGATAGGTGAGTCGGGGGAAGGGTGTCTCCAGGATGCGCTTGGTCCCTATGGCAGGTACGAGGGCCGTCAGCAGATCCTCGCTAACTTGCATGACGTCGTTGGCCTCGACGAAGGACATCTCCAGGTCGAGCTGGGTGAACTCGGGCTGGCGATCGGCTCGCTGATCCTCGTCTCGGAAGCAGCGTGCGATCTGGAAATAGCGCTCGAATCCCGCCACCATCAGCAACTGCTTGAGCTGCTGCGGCGACTGTGGCAGTGCGTAGAACTTGTGGCGATGGAGGCGGCTCGGTACGACATAGTCGCGGGCCCCTTCGGGTGTGCTCTTGATCAGAATCGGCGTTTCGATCTCTAGGAAGCCTAGGTCCGAGAGCCAGTTGCGAATGAAATGGACGACTCTATGCCGTAGGATGATATTGTGTTGCAGGCGTGGACGGCGTAGGTCAAGGTAGCGGTACCGAAGCCGTAGCGTCTCGTCGACCTCGGATTCCTCGTTGATATAGAAGACGGGCGTTTGGGCTTCGTTTAGGATGACCAGATCCTCTGCGGCGACCTCGATCTCGCCCGTAGGCAGCGAAGGGTTCTCCAGGCCCTCGGGCCGCTGCCGAACCTCGCCGCTTACCTGCACCACGAACTCGTTGCGCAGAGTCGCCGCCGCTCGATGGGCCTGCTCGCTGGTGCTGGGGTTAAAGACCACCTGGGTGATGCCCCAGCGGTCGCGAAGGTCGATGAAGATCAGATTGCCATGGTCGCGCCGCCGATGAACCCAGCCAGCGAGCTGGACCTGGGTCCCAGTATCGGAGGCGCGTAGGGCGCCGCAGTCGTGTGTCTTGAGCATGGGCTGGCTCCTCTCGGCGGGGCGGAGACGCATTCTGCACCTAGATGCATGATTATAGCGGGCGTACGAGTCGTGGCAAACCAACCTACGGCTCGGGTTGCCAGGTCTAGCGCCTGTGATAGAATGGGTACCCACAGGCAATGCTGGTTTTGTGCTGAGTAGGCCTTGGGCCGGCCAAGGTGGTCTAGGAGTGTGGCTCGATGCGGCGATGGATGCGACGAGGTCTGGCGGTGCCTTTTGGTGCCGTGATCATCATCGTTCTGGACCAGCTTACCAAGCACTGGGTGCGCGTACGGGTTCCCGTGAACGCCTCATGGCAGCCCGTCCCGTGGCTCGATCCCATCTTTACGTTTACCCATACGCACAACACGGGGGCGGCCTTCGGACTCTTTGGCGGGATGAACACGGTCTTTATCGTCCTGGCCTTGGTGGTCGTGACCGCTATCCTCGTGATCTACCGACACCTGGCGGAGCAGTCCTGGCTCTTGCGCTCGGCGCTGGCGCTGCAGCTTGGCGGCGCCGTCGGCAATCTGATTGACCGCGTCACGGTTGGGTACGTGACCGATTTCTTCAACCTTCGTTGGTGGCCCATCTTTAACGTTGCCGATGCCTCTATCGTCATTGGCACTGTTGTGCTTGCCATCTATGCACTATTCTTCGAGGAGGGAGAGCTTGCGCAGGAATCCGCATCGGCGGAACAGGGCGACATTTCGCAGGCGCCGCCCGATCTGTGCGAGCCATCAGATGTCGCGCCACCGTCGAACTAGCCGGATGACCTGATGCGATACATGAACCTGGTTGCCGATCAGTCGGGCAAGCGGCTCGATCGCTTTGTGGCGGACGAAATCGCCGAACTCTCTCGATCTCAGGCCAAGCGGCTAATCGAGGGGGCTCAGGTAACGGTGAACGGTGTGTTGGCCAAGCCTTCTTTCGTTCTCACGCCTGGGGACATGGTCTCTGTGGCCGTGCCGGCCCCCGAGACTGACGCGATCGTGCCAGAGCCTGCTCCCCTCGATATCGTGTATGAGGACAATCATCTGCTGGTGGTGAACAAGCCGGGCGGCATGGTGGTGCACCCTGGTGCAGGTCGGCGCCACGGTTCGTTGCTAGCAGCAGTGCTAGCCTACCGGCCCGACATTGTGCTCGCGGACGCTGATCTCCAGCGCCCGGGTATCGTCCATCGCTTGGATCGCAATACCAGCGGGCTACTTCTCGTGGCTGCCACCGCGGAGGCCCAGCAAGGCCTGAGGGCCCAGTTCAAGAAGCGTACCGTTTCCAAAACCTATCTCGCGCTGGTGTATGGGTGTTTGCAGCCCATGGTTGGTGCCATTGAAGCGCCCATCGCGCGCGATCCCAAGCACCGGATACGGATGGCCGTCGTGAACGACGGGCGCTATGCGCGGACCGAGTATCGCGTGCTGGGCCACTATCCCGGTGTGAGCTATTTGGAGGTCAAGCTTCTCACAGGCCGCACGCACCAGATTCGTGTCCATTTGGCTGCCATCGGCTACCCGGTGGTGGGGGATCGCATCTATGGGCCCAAGGGTGCAAAGCCAAGGGCTCCCCGTCAGTTCCTCCATAGCCACCGGCTGGGCTTTGCGCATCCCGCGACGGGAGAGGCCATGAGCTTCACGAGCCCCCTGCCGGAGGACCTCCAGCGCGTCCTGGATAGGGTCATGCGTGGGGAGGAAAGCTAGGACGCCAGCACCAGGGTCCCTTCTTGCTCGACCAGCGGGAGCAAGAGTGGGCGCTCAGCTGGCGCTCTGTTCGGGCGGTGCAGCGCCAACACGAGGTCCCCGCTCAGCGTGCGGCATACAGAGCCGTGGCCCCCGTCCTTGTCGTAGAGGGGGGTAGGCATCTGGTCCCAGGGGCCCTCTATGGACCCATTGGGCGACTTGGCCAATCCCACGGCGTATCGCCCTTTGGTAAAGCTGGACCATGTCATCAGCAAGCTGCCATCCCATGCACGGTGGAGGCTGGGGCCATCGGTGACATAGCAGTCTGCCTTGGGATAGGCCTCAACCCACGATGCCTGCGACGCGGCAAAGAGGAGCTTGGGGTCGCCTATGGGTCTGGCTAGATCGTTACTCAGCTGCACGGCACATATCTCGCCGTCGCCTACCTGCACCCACTCGTGGCAGAAGACCATCCACGGGCTGCCGTCATCATCGACGAAGAGCGTGCCGTCGAGGCATTCCCAGTCCCTTGGGGTCGGCGGCTCGTTCGTCAACGGCTCGTATGGGCCTAGCGCATCATCGGCGACCAGAATGTGCGTGCCTCGGCAGGCATCGGGCGCCTTGAAGCTGCAAAGGATGTAGAATCTGCCCTGATAGCGATGCAGCTCTGGTGCCCAAAAGTCGCGTGTCCCCCAAAAGCCCGCTGGCGGCTCAAAGACAGTCTTGGGGCCCTCCCACGTCTGCAGGTCGGCAGA
>CAYOBT010000138.1:0-6685 GCA_964402205.1 uncultured Anaerolineales bacterium | reverse complement strand
GCCCAGGGTCGTGGTAACCCCTTGGGTTGTAGCCCCGATGTAGCCCGTCACCACCGGCACCGTGCCATGGGCGAGAAGGGGCAGCAGACGCGACCGCGCCTTGTGCTGAGTTGCAGTCATGTTTGGCGTCGCATTGCCATACTCGTCGTCCGTCTCGACGATCTCGGTGGCGCTGACGGCTTCTGCAGGAATGCCTGCCATTCGCAACACGGCAGCAAGGATGCGGCTGGAGAGCTCCTCGCCCACCGATGCCACGGCATCGTTTCCCCGCATGGTGTATTCACCGAGGGTGGCGATGCTGGCGCAGAGCCGGCCGTAGTTCTCCAAGCGATCGCGGATGGTTTGGATGAGACCGTCGCGGTCGGTGCAGCTGGGCAAGAGCTGCTCGATGGTGCTAACGTGGCGGGACTCTAGTTCCTCGCGGGTTGTCTGATAGACATCGACACGGCCATCGGCAGCGGCACGTGCTCCCTCGATGAGGGCGCTGGTCGTCTTGCTCATGGCCGATACAACGATGACGACTGGCTGCACCAGGCGCGACGTGATGATGTCAGCCGTCGCCGCAAAACGATCGGCCGATCCTACGGATGTCCCCCCGAACTTGCAGACTAGCATGGTTCTATCCCCTCCTGCGTCCCTAGGCTTGGTGGATGACGTCGAGCGCTTGGGAGAGGTCGCGAATGAGGTCTTCCGCATCCTCGATGCCGGCAGCATAGCGGACCAGCTCGCCGGGGATGCCGATGGCCTCACGCTCTTCTTGAGATAGCGAAAAGTGCGACATGAGCGCGGGCTGCTCCACGATGCTTTCTACCCCTCCGAGGCTTGGCCCCATGTAGGGCATCTGGAGCGCGTCGATGAACTTTGCGGTGCCCTCCGCATCGGTATCTAGGGTAAAGGTGACGACGCCGCCAAAGCCGCGCATGATCCGCTTGGCGATCGCATAGTCGGGGTGCGAGGCCAGCCCAGGATACCAGACCTCCGCCACGGCAGGATGCGACGAAAGGAACTCGGCCAGGCGAAGCCCGTTCTCGTTGTGACGAGCTACGCGCAGGCTTAGCGTCTTTAGTCCGCGTAGAAGCAGATAGAGCATCTGGGGATCGGGTACGCCCCCGAGCATGTTGGTGCCTTCGCGCAGCGTCTGGATGAGCTCGCTGCCGCCTGCCACGACGCCGGCTAGCAGATCGTTGTGGCCTCCGAGGTACTTGGTGGCGCTGTGGATCACCAGGTCCACGCCGTGGTCTAGGGGGCGCATGTTAAGCGGGGTGGCAAAGGTGGCGTCGATGATAGTGAGGACGTCGTGTCGGTGAGCGATCTCTGTTGCTGTATCCAGGTCGGGGACGCGCAGGTATGGATTGGTGGGAGCTTCTGTCATCAGGATGCGTGTGGTAGGCCGAAAGGCTGCTTCAAGGCTTTCGATGTCGTCGGGCTCGACGAGGGTGCAGTCGACGCCGAGCCGTCTCAGGAACTCGAGGGCAAACTGGCGTGTCTTTCGGTAGCAGTCCGAGGTCAGAATGATATGGTCCCCAGCATGGACAAGCGTCAGGAGCGTTGACGTGATGGCGGCCATGCCGCTGGCAAATGCCAGTGCTTTCTCGGCGGCCTCAAGGGCGGCTAGCTTGCGCTCGACCGTCTCCTGTAAGGGGTTGCCATATCGCCCGTACTCGCCCCTGCGTGGCTCCAGGCCCTCCTCCTTGCGCTGCATATGCGCCCGAAGGGCTTGGGTGTTCTCAAAGCAGTAGGTCGAGGTCTGCACGATGGGCATGGTCACGGCGCCAAAGGGCTTCTCGTGGCTTTCGCCAGCGTGAACGCTTTGGGTTGAAGGCCCGCCTGCGGGCAGTGGCTTGGGAGCGGTGAACATGATGGGATGTCCTCCTCGTAGGCAAGGCTCCGGAAAGGCAGAGCGAGGAGGTGACCGACGTGGGCTAGACCGCGCAACGGAAAAGCCACCTTGTCGGCTTCCGGGCAGATAAGGTGGCTGCATGCATTCGGTTGCGTGCAGAGCATCTCATCTTTCAGCCTCCCCCGCGGGGGGCTGCCGGACTTGGCACCTTTGCGCTGCGATGCGTCGCCGGCTACGGCCGGATGAAGATGACGCACACAGCTCACGGTTGCCGAGGCTTCACAGGGCCGATCCCTCCACCTCTCTCGATAAGAGCTTGCCGAGCTGCTATTCAGTTGTCACTCACTCTAGCACGGCTCGGGCATCTCGTCAAAGCGCTCGGTTGACATCGCGCGAGTGTGGATCTACGCTCAGTTAGGTTCTTATGAGGAGGTGTCCCTTGCGCGTATGCGTGTTCTGCTCGTCTAGCGATGCCGTGGACGGCGTCTATGTGGAGAGCGCCCGACGACTGGGCGTTCTGTTGGCACAAAGCGGCCACAACCTCGTGTACGGGGGTGCGGCTACGGGTCTGATGCGAGCCGTCGCCGAGGGCGCTGCTGATACCGGTGCCCATGTCTTGGGTATCATGCCGCGCGCTATGGTGGACTATGGCTTGGCTTTCGACCGACTGGATGACCTCATCGTGACCGAGACCATGGCCGAGCGCAAGGCAGAAATGGAACGTCGAGCTGACGCGTTCGTCGTCCTTCCAGGTGGCTTTGGCACCTTGGAGGAGCTCTTTCAGGTGCTCGTGGGCAAGCAGCTCGGGAGTATCCGGGCCCCGGTGCTTCTCGTGAATCTCCACGGGTACTGGGCGAGGCTGCTCCATGCCATGGAGCTAATCTATGCCCTCCGTTTCGCCAAGGAGGACTTTCGCGCGTTGTACGACGTATGCGCTGATGTGGCGGATGCTGTCGCTCGCCTGAGCGAGCCGGAGAGCAACCGCGAGTTGCCTCCCAAGTGGTTCTAGAAGGCTCTATTCTACGAGCGGGTTCCCAGGAATCGTCGCCGGATGAGGGCGAGCAACTGTTCGTATTCGCGGATTCGGAGAAGGCGAGCGCTGGTTGCCAAGGCTACGGCGCCGGTGGCAGCCGGCAGCCCCACGCGCAACGCCTCGGCCACGATGCCAGCCCCAGGAAGAAGGCGCTCGCACCCCAGCCAGGCTAGCCAGGCTACCACGCCCATACAGGCCGAAGCTGCGGCCGACTTGAGCAGGGCGGTCAGGACGCCGTAGCCTGCCAACCCTTTGTACCGCCTTCGGAAAAGGATCAGCATCAGCGCAGCGTGAGTCGCGAGCTGCGTCGAGTTTGCCAGCACAAGGCCCAGGAATCCCCACCCCAGCACGAATGCGCTCAGGGGTCCGACGGCCAGATAGACGCCCACGGCGGCTATCCCTACCAGTACGGGCGTGATCGTGTCTTTCTGAGCATAGAAGGCGAATACCAAGGGGAGGTCGATGGCGGCAAAAGGCAGGCCGATGAGATAGATGCGTAGCGCTGCCAGTGTGCGTGAGGTGGAGCTTGCGCCAAAGGCGCCATGCTCGTAGATCAGCTCGATGACCGGTCGCCCCAGCGCGAGCAGGCCTACGCCCGCTGGGATGATGAGTACGAGCACAAGGCGAAGCCCTTGCGAGAGCGTGACGCGGAACTGGTGGAGAGCTTTGCTGGCATCAATGCGCGATAGGGTTGGGAGCACGGCCAGCGAGATCGCCATGGAGACGAGGCCCAGAGGCAACTGGATCAGGTAGGTGGCCTTGGCCATCCAGGTGATGGCCTCGGCCGCGGTCTGCGAGGCAAAACGACGGTCGATCAGGATGCCGAGATTGGCGACGATGACGCTCAGTAGGACTGGTGCATAGAGCTTCAGGATGCGGCTGATGACCGGATGATCGAAACGCAACGATGGGATCAAGCGCGTGCCCCTGAGGCCCGGAAGCTGCACCAGCAGTTGTGTCATGGCGGCCAGCAACACGCCCAGGCTCAGGCTCTTGATGCCGGCCATGCTGGCAAAGACCAGCACGCCGACGATCATGCCAAGGTTGTGTGCGGGAGCCCCCATAGACGGGTAGACAAAGCGCTTGCGGGCATAGTGGTATGCCTGGACGATGCCCGAGATGCCGTAGATCAGCACCGCGGGGACGATGATGCGCGTCAGCTGGATTCCCAGGTGACGCGTTTCAGAGTCGAGGCCGGGCAGAAGGATAGCGGTAACGGGCCCCGCTGCGAGCTCCAGAAGGACTACGGTGCCGATCAGGACAACGACGGCCAGCGAGAGGAGCACGGACAACACATAGTCGAGCTCGTCTTTGCGATCGGGAGCAGTGTACTCGCTCAGCACCGGCACCAGCGCGGCGCTCAGCATGCCGCCGATGAGGAGCTCGTAGACCATCTTGGGAATGCCGCTGACGGCATCCCAGGCCGAGGTAGCGGCTGTGGCGCCAAAGGTGCCCGCGATCAGCGCCTCGCGCACCAGCCCCAGGGCGCGGCTGGCCACGTTGCCGGCGGCGTTGATGCCGGCAGATCGGGCTAGCTCACCTACTTGGGCGCGTGCATGGGGCGTAGAAGGCAGGCTGGGATCGGGTTCCGGGGTTTGGCGGCTGCTCAGCGGAGTCTCTACCATGGCGTGACCGTGAGGATGCCTATCATCTTCCGCTTGCCCTCTTGCGTTTCTCTGACAAGCAAAGGGGGCGGGCCTATCGCTCGCCCCCGGATGCCGATGCTAGACACCCTACCGACCGAGGACACTGGCCAGGGCGTCAAACACCCCGTCGATATCTGCGATCGTGACATAGCCCATATGCCCGATGCGGATCATCTCTACGCCCGGTGCCTTGCTGGACCCACAGATCACCCCGTGCTGCTCTCGCAACGCAGATAGGATCTCTTTCGAGCTACGATCTGCCTCGAACGTCACCGCCGTGACGGTATTCGAGTAGTGATCAGGGTCGGCGAACAGGCCCAATGCCATGTCCAGGGCCCGCTTGCGGCAGTACGCGCCGATCTCCGCGTGGCGCTTCTCGATGGCGACGGGGCCTTCGGCAACCATCGCCTCGAGGCTCTTGTGGAGACCATAGAGCGCGGCGACGTTGGGCGTCGCCGGCGTCTGATTGCGAGCGGCGTATTTGGATGCCAAGCCAAAGTCCAGATAGTAGCGCGGCATCCGCGCCTGCTCGTAGGCTTCCCATGCCTTGGGGCTGAAGCTCACCATAGCCAGCCCTGGAGGCGCAGCCCATGCTTTCTGGGAACCGCTGACGACAACATCGCAGCCCCAGGCATCCGTCTGCAGGCGGATCGCTCCCAGCCCGCTGATGGCATCGACCAGGATCAGCGGGGCAGGGTCGGCGGCGTCGCGAATGGCGTCGCACAGCGAGGCTACGTCGTTGGTAACAGCACTGGACGTCTCGTTCTGGGTGAGGAGGACGGCCTTGAAAGGCGCGCCTTCTTGGAGCGTGGCGGCTACGACCTCGGGGTCGGCTGCTTGGCCCATCTCGAACTCCAGTCGGGTGACGTCCGCACCATAGGCCTCAGCGATCTTGGCAAAGCGCTCGCCGAACACGCCGATCACCACGGAAAGCACGCGGTCGCCCGGCGAGAGCGTGTTGACCACGGCCGCTTCCATGCCGCCAGTGCCCGAAGTGGTAAGGACGAACAGGTCGTTCTCCGTCTCGTAAAAGACCTTGAGCCACTTGGTCACATCGCCGAAGAGCGCCTCGAATTCGGGACCGCGGTGGTTGATCATCTGCTGGCCAATAGCATCGATGACCTCTGGCGCGAGCGGCGTGGGTCCAGGGATACGTAGGTTCATGATTCCTCCCCAAAGCGTGAAGCAAGGACGGTAGTGAAGGTGACGTAACGGGCTCCACGGCGCTGTGTCGCCAGCGCTATCCGGCATAATCCTTGAGTGCGGCATATGCGATGGCGCTGTCTACGGTGTCGCATGCGACGACTAACAGAGTATACACGGCATCCCCCTCTGGTGCGAGATGCACTTCCTGCATGGTGCCTAGCGTGCGACCTTCGCGACCCTGGTCGCTGGCCTCGACATTCGGATGCAGGCTGGTCAGAGCCATGGCCAGACCGGTTTGGGGATTGTGGGTAACGCCCCAGTACATCTCGCCCGCCCACACGCTCCAGGGCGAGGGCTCTCGGTACAAGCCTTCGGTCATCAAGACCATCTCCTCCAGGGAGCCGCCCAGGCTGGCTGCCAGGGTATGCGAGAAGGTGAGCTTCCGCGGCGCCGCGCGATGGTTGGCAAAGCGTACGACCTGCTTGAGCAGATTCGAGCCGCCGAGGGTCAGATAGGAGGTCTGGACCGTCAGGTCCTCTAGGCTCTCTCTCTGTGGCTGACAACCTAGCCGGACGCCGTGCCAGGTTAGGCCGAGGCTATCTTGCTCTTGCACCAGAGTCGTCACATGCGTCTCGGTATGGAGGAGGCCCTCCCGAACGCCCTTTTCCGGCGTCCACACGGCCATGTGTAGGCCGCCAAACCAGGGGTAGAGCCACGAATGGCCACGGGGCTCTGGGAAGCTGCTCGTGAGCAGATTCCTTCCGCCCTGCAGCCAGCCGATGAGGCTGGGGCCAAAGCTGGGAGCCACCTCAAAGGCGGTCAGCCCGTTATCGATGAGCCAGATGGGTTGTCCATCGCGTTCGGTCTCGGTGATGGTCGGTGTTGCGTCGGAGCCGGCGCGGATGACGTTGTATGATTCCTCGGATCGCTGGGAAGCCGACTGCAACTTGCATGTGCCGTGATACACGCCGAGTCTCTTTGGTACCGCTAGCGTAACGCCGACGGTTCGACGCGTTCGCC
>CAYOBT010000137.1:0-6690 GCA_964402205.1 uncultured Anaerolineales bacterium | reverse complement strand
CGATCGGCCATGTCGCTATCGGGCGGACAGCAGCAGCGGCTCTGCATCGCCAGGGCGCTGGCCGTCGAGCCGCAGGTGATTCTCATGGACGAGCCTGCCTCGGCCCTGGACCCCATCGCCACGCTCAAGATCGAGGAGCTGATCCGTGAGCTCAAGCCCAAGTACACGATCGTCATCGTGACGCACAACATGCAGCAGGCTTCTCGCGTCTCGGACGATACAGCGTTTTTCCTGACCGACGAAAGCCGCTGCGGGATGCTGGTCGAGTACGGGCTAACGCGTCGCATCTTTACCCAGCCGGAGGATCAGCGTACAGAGGACTATATCACGGGTCGTTTCGGCTAGTCGCGCAGAGACGCAAGGAGCACGCGAAACGATGTTGCGCAAGATGTACGAAGCCGAGCTATCGGGTCTGCAGGACGAGATCCTGGCGCTGGCGAGCATGGTGGAGACAAGCGTGCTGGCGTCCATTGACGCGCTAGAACGAATGGATCTCACGCTCGCGCGGAGGCTGATCCGGGACGATCTTCGCATCAACGCCAAGCGCTTTGAGATCGAAGCCGGTCTGCTCACCCTGATTGCCACTCAGGGGCCTATCGCCAGCGATCTGCGCCATGTGGCTGCGCTGCTGGAGATCAACACAGAGCTGGAGCGCATCGGCGACTATGCCAAGGGCAATGCCCGCGTGCTGCTCATGGTGGCCCCGCTGAGCTTGGAAGAGCCTGTGCTGACCATCGATATCATGGGTCGCAAGGCGATGGAGATGCTCCGCGAGGCACTGGATGCATTTGTGCGTCGCGATGTGGAGAAAGCCCTGGCGATCGCCGATCGCGATGATGACGTGGACGCGCTCTATGAGCGTGTCTATCGGCATCTTCTGGATGAGATCGTCCGCGATCCGGTGCAGATCGAGCAAGCCAATCACCTCTTGTGGATCGCCCACAACTTGGAGCGAGCGGCTGACCGCGTGACGAATATCTGCGAGCGGACCATCTTTACGGTGACGGGCGAGATGCGCGAGATCGACGCCCTGGCCGAGTTGCCACGCGACAGGGCATCTGTCTAGCTTTGCCAAATCTCCCCCTACTTGCGAACGCCGCGGTGGCCACCGCGGGGTTTCGCTTGGGAGCAGCCAGCCACAGGCTGCCAGTTGGGACTCGGACGGGCCTTTGCTATACTCAGATGCGTCGAACGGCACTCGGAAGGGGAGCTGCATGCTGCGCTATGTGGGGCTTGTGCTCAAGGGGATGGCCTACGGCATCACCCATCTCGTGCCCGGTTTGGGCGGCGGTCTGATTCTGATCACGATGGGCATCTATGACGAGTTCGTGGACGCCGTGGGCAACTTTTTCGTGGAGCGCCACCGCTGGCCTGAATTCCTGCGCTTCCTCATACCCGTGGGCCTTGGCATGGTCGTGGCTGTGGTGCTGTTCTCGGGCTGGATCGACTGGCTGTGGACCAACTACCAGCAGGCCACCAAGGTGTTCTTTATCGGATTGATGCTAGGCACGATTCCCGGCGTCATCCGTCTCCATGATGACATGCGCCCCACCTTTGGCCGCATCGCGGGGGCTTTCGTTGGCCTAGCGATCGTCGTGGCCTTTCGCGCGGTGCCCAGTCTCCTGGGCCTGGAAGGAGACAGCGCGTTCACCGGGAGAGGCAGCGCTCTCTATGTGCTGGTGACAAGCTTTCTGGGCGGCGGTGCCAGCGTTACCCCCGGCATGGATGGCTCCTATGTGCTGATCCTGGCGGGCACCTACCAGCCCATCATGGCGGCCCTGTCGGCTCTCAAGGAGTTCCAGATCGAGTGGGTGTTGCTGGGGAGCCTTGGCGTGGGCGCCGTACTAGGCGTTCTGGGATTCTCCAAGCTGATCGACATCGCCATCACGCGGGCGCCCTCGGTGAGCTACTATGTGGTGCTAGGCCTCATCGTTGGCGCCGTTTACGGCCTGTGGCCCGACGGCCTTGCCGAAGCGAGCCCGCTGGTACTTCTGGCTATGTTTGCTGCGGGCTTTGTGGTTGCGCTTGTCTTTAGCCGCGAGCCCGACGAGGGCGCATAGCTCGCGCTTGGCAGCCCGCTAGGGCGTCGGTGTCATGGTTGCCCCGGGCGTGGGCGAGCCTTCCGCCGTCGGGGATCCATCGGCGGCGGGCGTCAGGGTGGCGGTCGGCGTAGCCGGGGCGGGGGTGCTCCAGGCGGTGCCTTGCGGCTCGGGCGTGACGACGGTGACAGTTGGCGCAGCCTCGAGCGTCGTACCCTCAGCAGGGATCGTCCCCACCGGAGCTCCGGAACGCGGCGTGGCTCGCACATAGGTTGGGCTAGGCGCGGGAGTGTAGGCCCAGCGCAGCCAGTACCAGGCGTCTTCAGAGATCAGCGCGATCGTTGGCGTTGCGGTAGCAGTGGCCGTCGGCTCTGGCGTTGGCGGGATGATCAACGTGCGCGTCGGCGTTGGCGTGGGGCGAGGCGTTCTGGTCGGGACCAAGGTGGCCGTTGCGGTAGGCGCCGACGTGGGCGAGATAGCCACCGGGGTCGCTGTGGGACGCGCTCCCATCGCCGAACACGCGCAGATGGCGCCGGCGATCACCACCAGTGCGCCGATCCGAGTCTGCGCCAATTCCTTGGCCCTGCTCACCAACGTGCTCCCACCATCCTGCCGCGCCTGGCGAGACCCCTCTTCCGAAGCGTACCGACAGCGATTATACGTGTTGTTGGCGGCGGTGGGTAGCCAGTGCGCTCGGGCGACGCTGGCTACCCACCGCCGCCACGCGATGCGATCGGTCACCAAGGAGACCCCGTCACTGGGCACGGTCTCACTGGCAGCCGATTCGCTATCGAGGATCCTGTGTAGACTGGCGTATCACGTCGCGCAGGTCGCAGCTACCCCGTCGCCGCCTTGAGTCCATGCCCCGTCAAGGCCGTGACGAGCGTCGCGTCGCGCCGCAACACGCCGCTCTGACGGAGACGTAGCAGTCCCGCGGGCGCGACGGCGGCCGTCGCCTCGACATAGAGCCCCTGTCGGCCCAGGGCGTGCTGGGTAGCGGCGATCTCGTCCTCGCTTACGACAAGGAGCGTGCCCCGGCTGCGATGCACCGCCTCCAGGATCTGGCGGCCTCGCCTCGGAGCCGTGATGGCGATGCCTTTTGCCTGGGTAGGAGCGGGCGTCACGGGGGCCGGCTCGTCCATGCCCTGTCGGTAGGCCTCCACCAGTGGTGCGCAACTAGCGGCCTGCACCCCGATCAAGCGGGGCGCGTTGCCGATCAACCCCATCTCTTGTAGTTCGGCAAAGCCCAGGGCCGCTCCCAGGAGTAGCGTCCCGTTGCCAATCGGCAGCACCACGACGTCGGGGGCGTGCCATGCAAGCTGCTCACAGACTTCGTATGCCCAGGTCTTGGTGCCCTGAAGGAAAAAGGGGTTCCAGACATGGCTGGCATAGTAGGCCGCCTCGGCAGCCTCCAACGCGGCATCGGCGGTGTCCTGGCGCGTGCCTGGAATGCGGTGCAGCGTGGCACCATAGGCCGCGATCTGCGCTAGCTTGGCCTGGGATGTGGACGACGGCACGTAGATATGGGAGGCGATGCCAGCGCGCGCGCCATAGGCGGCGATGGCGCTGCCGGCGTTGCCCGACGAATCCTCCACGACCAGGTCGATGCCCAACGCCGTGGCCTGGGTGATCAGGACGCTGGCTCCGCGATCCTTGAACGAGCCCGTCGGCGCGATCTGCTCCAACTTGGCGAGAAAGCGAACACCTTCGAGCTCGATAGGCAGAAGCGGCGTGAATCCCTCACCTAACGTGATGGGCATCGCGTTGCGCGCCAGCGCGATGGCCTCGCGGTAGCGCCACAGCGTGGCAGGGCGCTTGGCCACCTCGGCTGGATCGAGCTTCGGCGTGTGGGCGACATCCAGCAAGCCGCCGCAGGGGCAGCGCCAGATGGGGGCGTCGATGGGATGCGTTTCGCCGCAGACGGAACAGACAAGATGTAGCATGGTGACTCCTATGCGTGAACCTTCAGGAGCGATTGTGTGGGAGGAGAGCAGCGGGGTCAAGCGAGTGAGGCGTACAAGCGAACGGAGGGGCCGCAGCGGGCCCCTCCGTCACTGACAGTACAGATGCTACCAGCGAGCGCCCCGACCCCCACGAGTGGTTGCGTCGACATCGGTGGAGCGACCAGCCCCGCGACCGAGTCGGTCAGCGGAGGCTGCGCGCTGAAACGCCGTCAGGTGGTTGTTGTCGGAAGCTGCCTGAAGCGACGTGTACACGTGCTCGATCTCCTCGCGATCGGTGCTTGCAAAGAGCTCGTCGTACAGAGTAGCGTTGGCGATCTCGGCATCCACCCCAGCCTGCGCGGCCTCTTGGACGCCTGCAAAGGACGGCACGTTGCCAATCCAGGGATTCTCGGGCACGGTCACGCCGTATGCCTCAAACAGCTCCACCAGTTCGTCGATGTGACGGGCTTCCGAGTCGATGATCCGGCTGAACGGCCGGACCTCGCCAAAGTCTTGTAGAACCTGATCATACACGGCCCAAGCGTGGTACTCGTCGTTCAGAGCGAGTAGCAAGCCGTCAACCTCATCCGTCGAGAGATCGCCTTCGTAGGTCGTCGTGATGCTCGCGTCGCAGATCGGGCACGTCAGGCTCTCGTCAGCCGCCACGGGCGTGGTCACGATGGCCAGTGATACCAGAGCAAACGTTGCAACGCTAAGAATCCGTTTCATGATACCTCCTCAAGTTCCGTTTGTGTATTCGGGTGCTCTCAGTCTCGAGCAAAGACAGTATGCTATGGGACCGTGAAGACAGTATGGAGAGGAGGTGGTCTGTTTGTGGGGCGACGGGTTCGTGCCCGGACCAGCCGTCAGGCGACCACTCGGGCTGTGGGCTTTGACGCCCAGAGGATCAGCGGAATGGTCGCGGCGAGGAATCCGGCACTCAGCAAATAGACGGGAGATAGCCCGATGAGCGCCATCGCCGGATAGACCACAGCGGGCGCGAGGCCAGATCCGATGTCGCCCAGGGTCTGGTAGAGCCCAACGACGGGGCCGCGGCGCGACGGAGCGGTGATATCGCCCATCCACGCAGTGAGCATGGGCGGGACGATGCCATAGGCCGTGGCAGCACACAGCACGCCTAGCATGATGGCTACGGGGTGACCGCTGAGCCCGCAGGTGGCTAACCCCAGGATGCCGCAGACCTCGCCGAGGATCAGCACACGCGCACGATCTCCGAGCAGATCGCTTAGGTGGCCGACAAGTGGCCCCACCAGCGCGGTGATCACGTTGCGAGCAAAGAGGAGTACCCCTGTCAGGCTGGCCACGCCGATCAGCACGCCACCCAGCCGCGTTTCTTTGCCAAGGGCAAGCAGCAGATAGCGGCCAAACGTGGCATAGAACACGCCCGCGAAAAAGAAGCGGTGCGCGCCATTCAGTGCCAAAATCACACCGAGCGATCGTCCACTGCCTCGCAACGCGATCACGGCAGCGCGCGCTTGCCGGGAGATGGCGCGCCAGGTCATCGGCACCGCGGCGGATGCTTGACGCTCTGGCGGTGGTACGGGGGGCACCAGCAGCGCCGCCAGGATCCAGCCCACGCCCGTGCAGGCTCCTAGCGCGAGCATAGCCGTGGCATATCCCTGCGTATCGGTCAGATAGCCGCCCAGAATGGGGCCGATGGCGCCGCCCAGAAAGGAAAAGGACGCATACAGCCCCAACTGTCTTCCGCGACGCGCGGGATGGCTGATGTTGAGGAGCAGTGTGTAGGCCGAGACGGCGATCAGCGTCCAGGCAAGGCCCCAGAGGGCGCGCAGGGCCATCAGTGGCCAGAATCCCTTGACCACGCCATAGCCCGCCGTCGAGATCATACCCAGCAAGATGCCGACGACGTAGGGTACCTTTGGCCCTACGCGGTCGGCGAGCCAGCCGCTGGCGACGTTGAGCGGGATGCGCACGAGTCGGTTCACCGAGAGGAGCCAACCCACGGCTGCCAGCGTCACGCCTGCCTGAGCATGCTGAGACGGCAACACGGCATAGAGCGTGCTATCGCCAAACAGCGCCAGGGCGGTGCAGCCAGCCAGGATCCAGCCGGTGCGTGTATCGTGCTCCATGCCACTCCTTATGGGGAAAGGCCGCGGTAGAAATGCCAGTGTAGCGGGGAAAGGTCAGCTCGGCAAGGCAGTTTCCGACGATGGCTTGACCGCATCGCATCCCTGCGCCAAGATAGCGACTCGTGAGCCACGAGATGGTGGTGGGAGGTCGCATGCCTGTGCCAGATGACATGATGCGTTTTATGGTGCCGGGATACGATGCCGAGATGGATGCCTTGCGCGCGCTCTACTGGGAGCACTATATTGCGGACGGTCCCCTATGGGACGAGTGGTTACGCGGACCCGACCTCTTTCCCATGTACCCCATCGTGCCCATGGGCCCCAAGGCGCCGCTGTGGGACGAGTGGCTGCTGTCGGCACTACTGGCGCCCGATCGCGGGAAGGCCTCGGAGCGGATGCAGGCTCTCTGGGATGAGGCCCTCTCCACCCGTGGCATCGACGCCGAGGGTTATGTGGCCACGCAGCAGAACGCTTCCTATGCTCACCAGACAGGCTGGCCCTTTCCCATCTGGTCCCATGGGGAAGGAGGTTGGGGCTGGCACTTTTCCTGGGGAGGTTGCATCGGGGCCTTGGGAACGCCCATGGGCGCGGCGAATC
>CAYOBT010000136.1:4992-6712 GCA_964402205.1 uncultured Anaerolineales bacterium | reverse complement strand
GGCTGGCAGAGAAGCTCTATCGCCAGCAGACCATGGAGGCTGGGGCCGTCGCTAACGAGATGCTGGGGCGCTGGTGGCGCCAGCTGGGCGAGGACGATTGGGAGCGGTTCGACCGTTGCCTCGACTGGTTCGATAACTGGGGGACGACGGATAGCTTCTGCCTGAAGGTGTCGGGGCAACTGGCAGCCCGAGATGGCGCGCCGTCTGACATGCTGCGGAGCTGGGCCGAAAGCGATAGGGTGTGGCGCAAGCGCGCGGCGCTGGTGACGCTGATCCCCGCCGCTCGCAAGGGCGGAGAGCGTGACCTCTTGCTCGAGTTGTGCGCGGATCTGCTCGACGATGACGAGCCCTATGTGCAAAAGGCCATCGGTTGGAGCTTGAAAGAGCTTTGCAAGGGCGATCTGGAGGCGGTCATCGCGTTTGTGCAGGACCATGGCGATGCGATGCCGTCCTCGACGGTGCGCTATGCCTGCGAGCGGATGACGGACACCGAGCGGGCGCTTGCTCGCAGCGGTGTTTGATCATCGGGCCGCTGCGAACCGCCGAATGTCGCTGCATGGATGCTTGGCGACGGGGCTCGTCGGGAGTAGAATGGCCCTTGGCAGTTGTGTAGGCTGGATAACAGGGAAGTGAGGCCTTGATGGAAGACAAAGTGCGGTTTGGCGTGATCGGATGCGGCGAGATCGCGACGGCGACGTTGCAGGGGCTGTCCGTGGCTAGCAACGCCGAGGTCGCTATGCTGATGGACCTCTCGCCCAAGGTGTTGGACGATTTGGCAGAGCTCTATCATGTGCCTACCACCACCGATGTGGAGGACGTGTTCGCCAATCCTGACGTGGATGCCGTGTACGTGGCGACGCCGCACGACACGCATGTGGGCATTGGGATCGCGGCGGCCAAGGCGGGCAAGCATGTGCTGATGGAAAAGCCCATCACCACGACGCTGGCCGACGCCGATGCGCTGATCGAGGCATGCTGGGCCAACGACGTGCGGTTGGGTGTTGGGTACTTTGCACAGGTGGACGGTGCCTTGGGCGCCGCCCGCGACATGCTGCGGTCGGGCTTGCTGGGTGAGATCATGGCGGTGCGCTTTGTAGTCGATGCCGACAAGCCCGCGTCGTACTGGTCGGGGGGCTATACGGGGCGCATCAAGACCGACTGGCGCAGCCTGAAGGAGCGGGCCGCTGGCGGCATCCTGATCATGAACCTGAGCCACGACATCAACACGGTTCGCTATGTGACGGGCTTGGAGGTCAAGCGGGTCTTTGCCGAGGCCGACACGCTCAACACGCCGGTGGAGGTGGAGGACACGATCGCCGTGTCGTTGCGGTACGAGAATGGCGCCATCGGGAGCATCCACGCATGCTCGGCGGCGCGTGGTGGCTTCTATGGCGAGGCGACGGGGCCACGGATCTTTTGCACCAAGGGGCAGATCGTGCTGCCGCAATCGGGCGTGCCCAAGCCTGCACTGATCTGGATGGAGAACGCGCCCGAGGGGAGCCGTCCGAACAAGTGGCAGGAGTTGCCCTTTGCGGGCGAGGCGGCGTCGCGGCGCGAGATCGTCGAGGGGTTCGCCAACGCCGTGCTAGAGGGCGTTGACCCGCCGTGCAATGGACAGGCGGGCCGCGCAGCTCTGGAGATCGTCCTGGCGGCCTACAAGTCGGCGGAGACGCACGCGCCGGTGTCGCTGCCGATGGAGGCGTAGGGGAGACGCAGCGCG
>CAYOBT010000136.1:0-4892 GCA_964402205.1 uncultured Anaerolineales bacterium | reverse complement strand
GTGTCGGCGTCTTCCATGTCGTCCTGCGACTGTACGACCTTCACGATGGCCTCTCGGGCCTCTTCGATGAGATCCTCAGCCTCGGGGATCCAGACAAAGCCTTGCGAGATGATGTCGGGCTCCTCGGCCAGGCGGGTACCGCCGCCGTTTAGCGTGACGCGGGCAATGACAAATCCCTCGTGGGCCAGAGCCCGTCGGTCGCGCAGGATGGTGGCGCCCACATCGCCGATGAGCGCGCCGTCCACATAGACCTCGTCCAGCAGCAGCGGCTCTTCGAGCTGGGCACCATGGTGGGTGAGCGCCAGACGGTCGCCATTCTCCATGACAAAGATGTTCTCTGGTGACATGCCCATGCTCATGGCGAGGTTGGCATGCATCTGGAGCATGCGATAGGCGCCGTGGATGGGCATAAAGTAGCGCGGCTGGAGCAGGTTGAGGAGCATCTTGAGCTCCTCCTGGGCCGCGTGGCCAGAGACGTGGATGCCTGCCTTTTCGCCATAGATGACGTACGCGCCGCGTCGGAACAGATCGTCGACGTTGCGGTAGATGGCCGTCTCGTTGCCCGGGATGGCCTTGGCAGAGATCAGCACCGTGTCGCCGTCTTTGAGCTGGACGTCGCGGTAGCGTCCCTGCGCCATGCGGGCGAGGGCGGCGTTGGGCTCGCCTTGCGAGCCGGTGGCGATGATGCAGACCTCGTCATCTGGCAAGCGGGACACTTGGTCCAGCGTCGCCATGGTGCCAGGCGGATAGCGCAGGTGCCCCAGGTCATGGGCGATGCGCGTGTTCTGCTCCATGCTGCGGCCCGCCAACGCCACGCGGCGACCGAACTGCTCGGCGGTCTCGATGACGAGCTGGATGCGCGAGAGCAGCGAGGCAAAGGTGGTGACGATGATGCGGCCAGGAGCCGCGGCGAACGCTTGCTCAAAGGTATCCACCAGCTCAGACTCGGACACGGTATAGCCCGGCGTCTCGGCGTTGGTGCTGTCCGAAAGCAGCAGCAGCACGCCCTCGGCGGAGAATCTGGCCAGGGCTGCGAGATCGAGCGCCTTGCCCTCGATGGGCGTGTGATCGATCTTATAGTCGCCGCTATGGACGATCAGGCCCAGCGGTGTGCGAATGGCGAGGCCCACGGCGTCGGGGATCGAGTGGGTGACGTGGTAGGGTGTGATGCGAAAGTCGCCCAGCGTGATCTCGCTGCCGGGCAGCAACGTCTTGAGATCGACGCGATCGCGCTCGGCGCCGCGAAGCTTGACCTCGATGAGGCCGCGGGTCAGCGGCGTGGCATAGACGGGGGCCCCGATCTCGCGCAGCACGAACGGCAGTGCGCCGATATGGTCCTCGTGGCCGTGCGTGATGACAAAGCCGCGGATCTTGTCCTGGTTCTCCTGCAGATAGCTGATGTCGGGTATGACCAGGTCCACCCCGAGTAGCTCGTCCCCCGGAAACTGGAGGCCAGCATCGACAACGACAATATCCTGCTCGGTCTCAAAGACCGTGCAGTTCTTGCCAATACCGCTGAGCCCCCCGAGGGGGGTGACGCGAACATAAGTTGAAGACATAATAGGTGCTTCTAGCTCCTTTGAATGAGTCGGATAACGCATGTAACAAAAACTGCCGCCCCGCACGAGGGCGGCAGATACATCCTTGATATCGAACCTACCGATCGGCGAGCCTCTAGCCTCAAAGCCAAGGAGAGCATAGCAGGATGCTGGCGATATGTCAAATCGCGGGGAGGGTGGCCTATTCTAGGAAGCTTATCTTGCGGATGTCCTCGCGGTGGGTTCGTCCCGACTCGATGTGACGACGCAGCTCGGCCACTTGTTCGAGCAGGGGTGAGGGCGCGATGCGCTCTAGCAAGGAAGCCGGACGCTCGGGTACGTCGCGCGGGAGATCGGGTGCCTGGCCTTCCAGCAGATGGTCCAGCGCCTCCAGCGTCTTCTCGTGGCCTGGCAGCTCGGTGTGCGAACACGTGACATAATAGGTAGTCACAGCGGGATGCTGCACCGACCAGAGGGGCACTTGGCTATCGCCGCCTTTGTGGCGCTCGTCGTTCTGGATGGGCTCCAGGGAGGGCGCGTCGTCGCCCTCGGTCCGCAGGTGGACGTCGGTGATGGTCTCGTGGTGGCAGCCCGCGACTAGGTCCATCTCGATCTGCGGATCCGAGTCCGCTAGCAGGCTGTGCCACTCGCGGGCGCGATCCAGGTAGTCCTGGCGCACGTTGGGGAGGCCCCAGGCCTGCGCGTCGTACGCGTCCCAATCGAGGGGATAGGGGCGGTCCAGCGCGTAGGTATCGGGCGGCGGTGGCAGAAGCTGATAGGCCGAGGGCAGATTGCTGGCAAAACCGATGACGTCGTTCTGAGGGTTGAGGCGCTGCACGGCGGTGGCTTGAGGGGTGCTGCCATCAAAGATGCAGGCGGCGATGGCCGTGCCGTGGAGCGGCGTGCCGAGCATGACGATGCGCTCGACGAGCCGTTCCGCTTCCTGGGGGTACAGGGCGGCATAGGTCCGGGCCAGCATGCCGCCCATGCTGTGGCACACGAGGGTAAAGCGGCGCTGAGGCGCTGCCTTGGTCCAACGCTGGAGCGACCCGTGGAGCAGACGGGCGTTGCTCTCTAGCTCGCGGCGCCAGTCGTAGGGGAACTCGTACAGCCGTGAGATGCGCGCCAGCGTCAGGATGAGCTTCAGGTAGGTGAGTTTCTCGATGCCGACGGGCACGATCTGCACATCTGGGGAGCGGTCACCGGTGCCCTCGGCGTTCAGGTCTAGCAGATTGAGGTGACCGTCCAGGATGATGCGCGGCGCATACCAAAGCATGGTGCTGATGCCCCGAATGCTGGCGAGGAGGGATCCCATGATGCCAGGGAGCATGACGACGGGGGGGCGTGGCCCCTCGGCGGGCTTGCGCTCGAGCAGGGCGCGGACCTCTTCGGCCTCGCGGTCGCCGAGGACCATCTCGAGCAGGCGCTCGCTGCCACGGGAGCCAGCGACTTCGGACGCCTTTTGCACGACGTCGGCGGGCATCCACTGGAGCTGGCTAGAGAGCCAGCTGGCGAGCGCGTTGGTCCAGTCCATGGTGGTGTCTCCTAGCGCGTGGTGGGCACGATCAGCCCGGTGATGAGATAGGCGTCGCCGTCGGATGGCTCGGGCGGGTAGGGCGCCAGCGTCTGCGTATCGTAGAACCCCAAGGCAAGGTGGTAGCGCCCTGGCTGCAACCCGCGGGGCGCGATGGCGTGCCAGGCGAGAATGATTGTATCGGTTTCCCAGTGCGTGGCATCTAGCCCTAGGCCATGGCTCTCTAGGACGACTTCGTTGCCCTGAAACAGCTGGAGCAGGAGCTCGGGCTGGCCCTCGCTGGCGCGATCTGTGACGAGCCACATGGTGGACAGCGAGGCAAAGGGGTCGGTGGGCTGCCCGGCGGGCCAGGTGTAGCCGAGGAGGTGGATGCCCGCCGCAAAGGGGACATCCAGGCGACGCTGGGCGAGATCGAGGACCTGTGCCGGCTTGGCGGGCGGGAGGCGATAGAGCAGCAGCGCCAGATTCTCGGGGGCCGTGGGCAGGTCGAGCAGCTCGGCACCGAGAGCGTCCAGCGCCTTGGTACGAGGGCTGGACCAGGTAGCAAGGTAGAAGGCCTCGCGGCCGAGGGGAATGGGCACGGCCTGCGCATCGGCTGAGGGCTGCAGGACGGTGGCCTCACGTTCGCCCAAGACATAGCGCCACCCGAGCGGGCCAAAGGGCGTAGGCACGTCCGTCTCTGCGAGCAGATAGAACGCATCGGATGGCGGAATGGCATCACTGAGGTGCTGGCGCAGACCTTGGGCGGCCCGCAGATCGGGGCGGTGGGTGGCATAGGCCGAGATGCCGGTGAGACCCAGGCTCACCAGTAGGGTTGCGACGAGGGCACGACGGACGCGATGCCATGGTTGGTCGAGCGTCGGGGCCATAGCGGCGCCGAGGCAGGTGGCGCCCGCTGGGATCATCATGGCGCGCCCAATGTCGCCCAGGTCGCGGGTTGTCAGCGCGATCCCCAGGGCGGCGACGAGGAGCCAGCCGATGAGGACGAATCCCACGGGCGTCGGGGTCGCGATGGGCGTGGCAGCCCATCGACGAAGGGCCGCTGCCGCCGTCGCTACGAGGACGACGACGCTCAGCACCGCCGTGAGCGCCGCTAGCGTGAGGGCAACGGGCTTGACAAAGCCAGAAAGCGTGCCCCAGGTGGATCCACTCTGCACCAACGCGCGGAGGCCGGCCAGCGGGCCTTGGATGGGCGCCGCAGCCCCAAATCCCCACGTGCCAACGATGTCATAGAAGCCATGCTGGGTTTGGTAGGCCAGATGGGGCAGCGCGATGAGGAGGCCCGCGGCCAGCCCGGCTACCGTCTCGGGGCGGCGGGCGCGGCGCCAGTCAGCGACAATCGCCAGCAGGATGGCCAGGGCGATGGGCCATGCTGCCAGATGCGTCGCGATGGCCAGGCCGGCGGCCAGGGCAGCCTCCAGCCAGCCGCGCGGATCCCCGTCGCGGATGGCCAGCGCCAGGCCATGCAACGCCAACGCGGCGATGGGCGCGATCCAGGCAGAGGGGCCTAGGTCGCGAGCTCCCTGGATGGCCAGCGGGTGCAGGGCGTAGGCGAGTGCCGCCACCAGCGCGGGGCTGCGGCCGTAGGCTCGGCGGGCGAGATCGTACACCAGCATGGTGGCAAGTCCCGCCACGAGAGCGTGCAGCAGCACGACGGCGCGCGCATCGCGCCACACGGCTAGGGCCAGTGCGTCGACATAGACGCCAGCGGGCGGCTGTACGAGGTCGCCGGCGGGCGCCTCAGCGCCGGTGTAGGTGACGATGCCGCGCAGCAGGTCCTCAGCGCGAAGGAGCGCGCCCGCCCCGACCTCGTCGAGAGG